>UQXS01000016.1 GCA_900545125.1 uncultured Ruminococcus sp. | reverse complement strand
AGCTCTTTGCAGTTCATCATGTCACCTCAAATTAACTAATGATGTTAACGAATTTATCATATCATAAATATGATAGTTTGTCAACAATATATTACCGTTATGCAGAAAAAAAGTGTATTCAGGCAAGAAGGATGAAAGCAAGAATAATCAGAAAACGCTTTACATTTTGTGAGGTTTGAAGCATAATTGAAAAAGATGGCGTTTTCAGGCAAAAAACATTCTTTACACTTTGTCCGCAAAAAGCAAGTTTGAAATTTTTAAAAAATCAGCAAAACCTATTGCATTTTCTGTGAATTTATGTTACAATTAAAATACGGATAGTAATATATACAATCCGACACTTTGTAATTGGAGGGGAACAGCCTGCATTTACAATGCGAAATTACGTAGACCGAGGTTATCGTGTACGCTTCGATGGATACTCTAATGTTTACACATATAACTCTGTAGTTAGCGCGAAATTTGAGCAATTC
This sequence comes from uncultured Ruminococcus sp., assembly GCA_900545125.1. GTDB lineage: Bacteria > Bacillota > Clostridia > Oscillospirales > Ruminococcaceae > Ruminococcus. The sequence goes on along the minus strand of UQXS01000016.1, from coordinate 22,334 downwards.
TTTGGCTTGAGTTGCGGTTGCCAGTATGTTTTACACACTTCGTCTGCCGATAATTGTAAAATAGCACAAAAAGGAGACCGCAAATGCAGTCTCCTTTACTATACTTTGAAGAATATTTTATATACCGCTTACCAGCTTTTCAAACCGTTTCATAGCCTCGATATTAGCCTGTCTGTCTCCGAATGCAGTTAATCTGAACCATCCCTCGCCGTTTCTTCCGAATCCTGCGCCGGGAGTACCGACAACATGAATCTTTTCAAGCATGAGATCAAAAAATTCCCAGCTTCCCATATTTCCGGGACACTTGAACCAGATGTACGGCGAATTCACGCCTCCGGTAAACTTTACGCCGAGCTTTGTCATTGTTCCGGCGATTATTTTTGCGTTCTCCTGATAGTAGGCAATGTTCTCATGAACCTGCTTTAAACCCTCCTCGGTGAAAACTGCCGCAGCCGCACACTGAACAGGATATGAAACACCGTTGAACTTACTGCCCTGTCTACGTCCCCAGATCTGCGAAACAGATACCTCGGTTCCGTCACTTGCAGTTACCTTTAAAGCATCTGGAATAACCGTATATCCGCATCTCATGCCTGTAAATCCTGCCGTCTTGGACAGCGAGCACATCTCGATAGCGCACTCCTTTGCTCCCTCAACGCAGAATATACTTCTGGGCACATCCGGGTCGGTAATAAATGCCTCATAAGCTGAATCGTAAATAATAACGGCGTTATTTTTCTTTGCATAGTCAATCCAGATTTTAAGCTGCTCTGCCGTATATACCGATCCCGTAGGATTGTTGGGCGAACAGAGGTATATTATATCTGCATGAACGCTTTCATCCGGCATAGCCGCAAAGCCGTTCTCCTCGTTGGAATTGGCATAGATTATCTTCCGTCCGCTCATAAGGTTGGAATCAACATAAACGGGATATGCCGGGTCGGTAACAAGGATAACGTTATCGTCGCCGAAAATATCAACAATATTTCCGCAGTCGCTCTTTGCGCCGTCGTTAATGCGTATTTCTCCGGGAGCAACATCAGCGCCGAAACTCTTATAATAACGTGATACGGCTTCTTTCAAAAAATCATAGCCTGCGCCGCTGTCCTCGTAGCCCCTGAAAGTTTCCCTAACGCCCATTTCATCACAGCCCTTTTTCATTGCCTCAATAACCACGGGAGCAATAGGCAGAGTAACATCTCCGATACCCATACGGATTATATCCGCATCAGGATTTGCCTCCTTAAAAGCTGCAATTTTCTTTGCAATATTAATAAAAAGATAATTCTTTTCAAGCTTTAAAAAGTTTTCATTCAACTGCGGCATACTACATTCTCCTTTTTGCTGTTGATAAATTCATCTGGAACTATACCCCCGCAGATATATTCCGCCGGGCCGTCCATAAGTACTGTACCGTCGTTTTTCCAGATTATGCGCAGATCTCCGCCCCTCAGATGAACGAGTATTTCCTCGTTTTTCGGGCAGATGCCATTGAGTACCGCTGCAACAACTGCGGCGCAGGTTCCCGTACCGCAGGCAAAGGTCTCGCCGCTGCCACGCTCCCAGACACGCATTTTCAGCGTATGACCGTCAATTACTTCAATAAACTCCGTATTTATCCGATTCGGGAACAGCTTGTGATTTTCAAATGAAGGACCGATCTTTTCAAGATCAAGTCCGTCAACATCTTCCGTAAAGATAACTGCGTGCGGATTTCCCATTGAAACGCAGGTGATATTGTACATCTTTCCGTTAACCTCCACAGGCTGATCTACAAAGAGTTCAAGATCGCTGTCCACGGGGATGTCAGACGGTTTCAGGATTGCCTTGCCCATATCAACAGAAACCGAATCAACCTTTCCGTCAGATACGGAAAGAGCAAGATATTTTATTCCGGAATTTGTTTCAAGAGAAAGCTCCGTCTTATCGGTCATACCCATATCATAAACATATTTTCCGATACAGCGTGTTGCGTTTCCGCACATCATAGCCTCCGAGCCGTCGGCATTGAATATCCTCATGCGAAAATCTGCCTTATCAGACGGCATAATCAGCACAAGACCGTCAGAACCTATGCCCTTGTGTCTGTCGCTTACGATAACGGATATTTTCTCCGGCCCGTCAATTTTTTCCTCAAAGCAGTTGACATAAATATAATCGTTGCCAATGCCGTGCATTTTTGAAAATTTCATGGCAATATCTCCGTTCATCAAAGAAGAGTAATGCCGTTTTCAGCACACTTTTCCACCATGTCTTCCGGCCATACAGACGATTGTACTTCACCGATATGAGCCTTTTCAAGCAGGAGCATACAAAGTCTTGACTGTCCTATTCCGCCGCCGATAGTAAGAGGCAGCGTTCCGTCAGCTATCATCTGGTGATACTTGTACTGCATTCTGTCCTCTGCGCCGCACTCTTTAAGCTGCGATGTCAGCGACTGAGCGTCAACACGGATTCCCATTGACGAAATCTCAAGAGCATTGTCCAGAACTTCATCCCAGAAGAAGATATCTCCGTTAAGTGACCAGTCATCGTAATCGGGCGCTCTGCCGTCGTGCTTTTCTCCGCTTGCAAGCTTTCCGCCTATCTGCATGATGAAAACCGTCTTATGCTCTTTAGTGATAAGACGCTCCCTTTCGTGGGGAGTTTTATCGGGATACATATTCTCCAGTTCCTGTGTCGTTATGAAGAATACCTCATCGCTGATCTTATCGGTAAGCACGGGATATCTGTGACTTACCTTTCTCTTGGTATATACAACAGCTTTTACCACGTTTCTGACAGTTTCTTTCAGATAATCAATAGTACGTTTTTCACGTGTTATGACCTTTTCCCAGTCCCACTGATCCACAAAGATCGAATGGGTATTGTCGGTATCGTCGTCACGGCGGATAGCATTCATATCAGTATAAATTCCCTCCCCCGGCTCATAGCCGTAGCGATAAAGCGCAGTTCTCTTCCACTTTGCAAGAGATTGAACTACTTCTGCTTCGCTGCCTATTTCCTTGATATCAAAATCTACCTTGCGCTCAATGCCGTTAAGATCGTCATTGATGCCGCTGCCCTTTTTAACGATAAGGGGAGCTGAAACACGGTCGAGGGTCAGGACTATCGACAGCGCCTGCTGAAAGATATCCTTGATATACTTGATTGCGTGCTGTGTTTCTCTGATTGTGAGAGCCGTCTTATAGCCCTCCGGGATGTACAGTGATCTGGACATACGTATCATTCCTTTACTTGATAATTTATACAGCAGCCGGCGCCATTGACGGCTGTTGTTTTAAAGCTTGTTTATAGAGTTATTACTCTTTACGTGAAAATGTCTCGGTCGTTCCCTCTTCGTCGGTGATAGTCAGCGTATCACCGTCTACCTTATATTCAACTTCCTCTGTTTCACCGTCAGCGTCAGTAGTAGTAAGCTTGCTGGTTTTTTCGTCGTAGGTGTATTCCTCTTTCATGTAAATGATCATATATGAAACTCCGCTCTCAGCGAAATCAAAGATCATTTCACCACCTGACGCAATATCAGACATTTCATCGTTTTTATACTTGCCGTAAACATTATCTTCATCCGGATCGTCCACACGTGCAAACTCTGCCAATTCCTGACCGTCTGCAACGATTGTAATCACCTTTCCGTCATACTCCATATCAAAAGACTGACCGGAAAGATTAAATCCGTCGTCAGTAACGCAGAACAGATCAGACGCATTTATGGAGGCGTTCATCGACATCTCTGTTTCAGTAATGACAAGCTCTGCACTTTCCACTGACATACCGCCGCCAAACTCTTTTTCCATTTCTTCCAGAGTATCTCCGCTGGGTATCCATGTGCCGACAATTCCCTTATCAGATTTCTTTTCTTTTTTCTCTGAACTTTCCTTGCCCTCCTTATCTCCGCAGGAAACGAATGCTCCTGTAACAAGTACGAGAACTGATATAAATGACAATGTTTTTTTCATAATATAATTCCTTTCATAAATAAATTATCTTATAGAACCGACCGTTCTGGGATAAAGAATAACGTCACGGATATTAGCCATTCCTGTTGTATACATGATAAGTCTCTCAAATCCAAGACCAAATCCGCCGTGAGGTACTGAACCAAACTTTCTCAGATCGAGATAGTCGCTGTAAAGGCTGAGATTCATTCCTCTTTCCTCCATTGCGGCAACCAGCTTGTTATAATCGGCTTCTCTTTCGCTTCCTCCGATAATCTCGCCGACACCGGGAACGAGCAGATCAACAGCCGCAACGGTCTTTCCGTCTGGATTCTGCTTCATATAGAAAGACTTTATCTCCTTGGGGTAATCCGTTACGAAAACAGCTTTCTTAAATACTTTCTCGGATATATAGCGTTCGTGCTCTGTCTGGAGATCGCATCCCCATTCAACGGGATATACAAAATCCTCGCCAGATTCCTGAAGCAGTTTTATAGCCTCTGTGTAGGTCACTCTGCCAAAATCATGGGAGATAAGCTCCTCAAGACGTGCTTTAAGACCCTTCTCAAAATGAGCGTCAAAAAAAGCTATCTCATCAGGACAAGTTTCAAGAAGTTCCCTTATAACGTACTTTATCATATCTTCGGCAATCTCGATAACATCGTCGATCTCAGCAAAGGCAATCTCCGGCTCGATATGCCAGAATTCAGCCAGATGCTTTGGAGTATTGCTGTTCTCGGCACGGAAGCTCGGACCAAACGTATAGATCTTGCCCATTGCCATAGCTGCGACTTCTCCCTCAAGCTGTCCGGAAACAGAAAGTCCTGCACGTCTGCCGAAAAAGTCATTGGAGTAATACTCTTCCTCGCTCTTGTACTCTGTAGTATATCCGTTTGTAGTTACCTGGAACATCTCGCCTGCTCCCTCACAGTCGCTTCCGGTAATAAGCGGAGTGTTAATATATACGTAGTTATTGCTCTGAAAATACTTGTGCAGCGAAGCAGCAAGAACAGAACGTACACGCCATACGGCATTGAAAGTGTTCGTTCTTCCTCTGAGGTGCGGGATAGAACGAAGAAATTCCAGAGTATGTCCCTTCTTCTGGAGAGGATAATCAGTCGGACAGTCGCCGAGAATCTGAATATCGCCGGGAACAGCGTTGATCTCAACAGTATTGTTTCTGCCCTCCACTGCTGTACCGGTAACCTTGACAGCCATACCTACACGTGGTTCTTTGAAATCTGTGCTGTCATTCTTTTCAATTACCACCTGGATATTTTTAAGTGATGTTCCGTCGTTGAGTTCGGCAAATGCAACACTTTTAGAATTTCTGGATGTACGCACCCAGCCGCATACTGTAACGGTTTTGCCGATAAATTCCTCTTTTGAGCCAATAATAGATTTAATGTCAGTGTGCTTCATTAATAATCGTTCCTTTCATAAATATCAGGACAGGAAATTAATACTAATATCAGTATAAAAGCGCTCCCATCCTGCTTTCTCACAGGACGGGAGCGCCATTGCTTCCGTGGTACCACCTGAATTACCGCTGTGCGGTCACTCTTGTCTGCTCTAACGTACAGAAAACGTCGCCCCTACTAAGCCTCAGAACGCCGAATGACGCCACCGCCTTTGGGTTTGATGCTCAGGAGTGTTATTCATGCTGACTCTGGTATACGGCTCACACCTTTTCCGTACTCTCTGCGACCGAATTTCTGCATTACTTCTCTCCGTCATGGCATTTATTATTAATATAATATCACTTTCACAGCAAATTGTCAATAGGCATACAGAAAAAAATCCAAAAAGTCATATAAACAGCGTACTTATACCATATTCACGGGCATAGCTTTCGGCTCTCTTTCGGTTTACTTGTTTCAGGATTTTGATAACCTGCTTTCTTCCTTTTTTTATCTCATCCATAGAAACATCCTCATTGTCAAACTCAATTATGTGCACGTTGAACAGATTTTCACATCCGCAGAAAGCGTCTTCCTTGATATCCCTGGTATGATAGCTGACTTTAAGGTCGGTAAGATTCTGACAGCCGTAAAAAGCCCAATTGCTTACAGTTTTAACCGTTGAGGGCACCGTGATCTCTTCCAACGAACGACACCACGAGAAAGCACTTTCCCCAATAACCGCAACTGAATTTGATATAATGACTTTTTTCAGATTATAACACTCGGAAAATGCCGAAAACCCTATCGATTCCACAGAACCGGAAATGACAATCTTCCTCAGTCGGCGGCAAGAGAAAAAGCTGAGATCACTGATTTTCTGAAGATATGCCGGAAGAAGAAGCTTTTCAACACTGCTGCATCTTCCGAAAGCACCTTTGCCTATCGCTTTCAGCGACGGCGGGAAGTTGAGTTCTTTAAGACGCTGACATTTCAGGAATGCATTTTCGCCGATAGATTCAAGATTATTTGAAAATACTATTTCCTCCAGTGCAAAGCAATGACAAAATGCAAACTTTTCTATCCTTTTCACGCTGTCAGGAAGAATAATTTTTTTGAGGGTCTCATTTCCCCTGAAAGCGTATCTGCCTATAGTCGTTATAGAATCCGGAATGATAATAGCACTTGTAGTTCCTATGTATTTTACAAGAGTTCCTGTTTTTTTATTAATGAACATATTGTTTGCGTCATCAATAACAACATCCTCATCCTTGATAAGTTCGTTCAGTTCATCCTCACCGACCGTCACTATATCTTCGGTTCGTTTTACAGTTTTTTTTGTTTTGTCCGGCTTTTTTTCGGGAACTTTCTTCTCCTCAGCCTTTGGGATTTCCGGCTTTTTTTCGGGGATCTTCTTCTCCACAGCCTTGGGAACTTCCGGCTTCTTTTCTGGGATTTTCTTCTCCACAGCCTTGGGAACTTCCGGCTTCTTTTCGGGGATTTTCTTCTCCTCAGCCTTGGGAACTTCCGGCTTCTTTTCGGGGATTTTCTTCTCCTCAGCCACAGGAATATCTATTATTTCCCTATTTGCAGGCTCCGGTTTATCTTCCGGCATCCTGACGGTTCTTACCTTTATTACTTTTACTTTTTTCTTTGTATCTTTCTTAACATTTTTTTCAGTAGTTTTCAAGTGAAAATCACTCCATTCACACTATTTCATATATGCCTTAATTATACCACTTCTGCCGAAAGAAATCAATAATCAAATGTGAATATTTGGTATTTTTGTTAGAAATGTCCATATACGAGCTTTTTATTTCCTTATATGCGCTGTTTATTACAGCATTGATTTAGCTATTTTGCACAAATTGCAGACAATGTAAATAATCATACACCAAGATGCAAAATAGTTGCAAAATCTATTGACTTAATATCTGATGAAGATTATAATTTGTGTATAAGGTACACATCAACATCATAGAAAGGATATATCATGAAAAAATCATACTGGAATTTTACCGCACTTGCAGCAGCATTCAGCCTTGCCGTCTGCTCTTGCAGCAGCGGAAACAAAACAGATAAAAAGAATTCTGACAGCAGTTCTCCCTCACCGCAGATCTCGGATGATATAACGACAAAAGAGCACTCTGTCCAGACTGCCGATGAAGTTCTCAGCGATTCCTTTAAAGCAACACCTGTTTCCATTCCTGACGGCATTGACTGGCTCTATGGACTCACATTTATAAAAGATACAAAAAAGATAATAGCAGTCGGAAGCAGCGCTGACGGAAAATCAGACATCTATAGATTTAACGAAGACCTTTCTTCCTGCGAAGTTATTGAACCTGAACTTCCGCCCGAATTTTCAACTGCCGATAACGCTTACGCAAACTACAATATTTTTTCCAGCGGCGAATTCGGCTCACTGATAACTCTCATGGACTTCGGCGGAATGAAGCCTCCTGAAGAATATGACGAAAACTTTGACTACGAATCAGCGTATGCCAATCAGAAAAATTCCTACATTTACTGTAAATACGATCAGCAGGGCAAGCTTGTATCAAGCACGACAGTTACCGGATTTGATATGTACGTGGATGAATACAATCAACTTCGTTTAGCATCCGTTACAGAACACCAGGGAAAGACTCTGTTCTGTCTCATGGATTCAACAATACTTTCACTGAACAGCGACGGCACTCTCACCGAACTCTACACTCCGGCAGATGAAGATAAAGATATCATTTACGGGGCAGATCTTATCTTCGACTCGGACGGCAAACTTATACTTATGGTAAGAGGCGGATTCGGAGACAATATGGGAGAGACTACCATGCTATACGATTTCAATATTGACAGTCCTTCTGTCAGCGAACCCATAATCACTATCGGCGGAGACGGCACTGTCGAGCTTGCCGGAGCAATTACAACTGGAGGCGGCAGCTATCGCCTGTTAGTTCCGAAATATGATGCGCTTTTCGGACTTAAAGCAGACGGCTCTCTTGAAAAAATTCTTGACTGGGTGGATTCGGATATAACTGCCACATCCGTTTACTGCATCGGTGAAGAAAAATACGCCGCCTATGGCAATGAAAACAACGAAATGTTTTTGACTCTTCTTACAAGACGTCCGATGAGCGAAGTTGAAAATACACAGGTCATTACCATGGCTTCTATCTACGGCGTTAACGGCGGTGATGTCTACGTCAGCAAATTCAACAGAAGTCAGAGCAAGTACAGGATCAAATTCGTTGATTACAGCCAATACAGCGATGAAAACGATTTCAGCGGCAATGGAGCAATGCAACAGCTCCAGCTTGATATAGTATCCGGGAAAGCTCCCGATATAATAGTTACCGGTGATTTTAACACTATCAGATCTCTCAGCCGGAAAGGAGCTTTCGCCGATCTATATGAATTTATGGACAAGGACAGTGAAGTCAACCGTGATACTATCATGCCCAATATCCTCAAAGCCCTTGAATCCGAAGACGGATGCCTTTATATGATATCCCCCACTTACAGCATTTCTACTCTTGCCACAAAGACATCCGTCTGCAATAAGGAAAACTGGACTCTGGACGATATGATATCACTTTACGACGATGCTCCCGAAACTGCCGATCACCTTTATGACTATGATACCAAGGAAGATAAATTCAAGGAACTTCTTCAGGCATCCACCGACTTCGTTGACTGCGATAAATTCACCTGCCGCTTTGACAGCGACGATTTTGTAAAGCTCCTTGAATTCTGCAACAGATTTGTCAATGAAATAGAAAAACCAGACAAAGAAACCGAATACGAAGCTTTACAGCAATATTACTACGATCAGTTTATGGCATGGAGCCAGGACAGATCTCTTGTAAGAGCAATGTCACCTTCCGGATACAGCTACACACGCTACGTTCAGGCAAGAGATGATATAACTATGGTCGGATATCCCTCAGACAGCGGCAAAGGCGGCAAACTTTCCTTTGAAACATATTACGCAATATCCAATACCTGCCCTGACAAAGAAGGTGCATGGGAATTTCTGCGCACTTATTTCAGCAAAGAATATCAGGGAAACGACGGGGCATACGGTGACCCTGTGCTTAAATCTGCCTTTGAAAAACAAATGGACAGCACAATGCATTTAACCGACCCTATGGGCAACCCTGTAGACTCCATAGAGGACGACGGTGCTGAATATTACCCCCTTACTCAGGAACAGCGTGACATGGTTGCAGAATATATTCTCGGCTGCGATACGATATACGGCGTTATGGATCCTGATATTTACGATATATGCATGGAAGAGGCAGGCTCATACTTCAGCGGAGAATGCTCCGCAAAAGAAGCTGCCGATATGATACAGAACCGTGCATCTCTCCTGCTCAGTGAAAAAAGCTGATATTCAGACACTCTCCTTTATCCGTGAAATAGCTCCCTTTTCAAGACGTGACACCTGCGCCTGCGAGATCCCTATCTCGTTTGCAACTTCAACCTGCGTTTTTCCTTTCAAAAACCGCAGATAAAGAATATTTCTTTCACGCTCTCCCAGATTCTTTATTGCATCACGAATTGAAATTTCATCCATTTTGCTTTCAACATCGTTGCGGTCGCCTATCTGATCCATGATATAAACCGTATCTTCCGAGTCTGAATAAACCGGCTCGTACAGCGAAACAGGATCACTTATGCTCTCAAGAGCAATAACGATATCCGAACGCTTTTCACCTGTTTCGGCTGCTATCTCATCCATATTAGGCTCTCTCTGGAGCTTTATCATAAGCCGTTCTTTCGCCTGAATTGCCTTGTACGCAAGATCACGGAGAGAACGGCTTACTTTTACGTGGCTGTAATCCCTGAGATGCCGCCGGAGTTCGCCGCTTATCATCGGAACGCAGTAGGTCGAAAACCGCACTTCCTTGGTGAGATCAAAATTATTTATCGCCTTGATAAGTCCTACCACGCCTATCTGGAAAAGATCGTCAATGTCTTCTCCTCTCCCTGCAAATCTTTGAATTACACTGAGCACAAGCCGCAGATTGCCTTTTATAAGCTTGTCCCGTGCTTCCTTGCTGCCGGTAGCCTTTATCTCTTTCAGCAGTTCTATCTTTTCGCTTTCCTTTAGCACCGTAAGTTCCGATGTATTTATGCCTGCTATTATAACTTTGTTATATGCCATTGCAATATCTCCTAAATGATGATATTTCTATTATTGGCATATTTTATATACAGTAAACATGGAAAAATACGACAAATCCCCTACACCGCAATCCGGTGCAGGGGAAATGCTTATCTTATGTATTCAAGAAGTTTATCAATACAAAGTTCAAATGCGCTGCCGTACCACATTTCATCCTTTTCAGGAAAGGTCTTTTCGATACAGTCAGCCGTATAATTCACGGAAATATCAAGTGCCTGATACAGCGGTTTTCCAAGAGCAGCTGCTCCCGTGAAAACGCTTGCGAAAATATCACCTGTACCGTGACACCTACAGTTCATATGCTCCCTGAAAGAATAATAAAACTTATCGTTTGACGAATCATAGGCTGCTGCGCCCTCTTTTCCGTCACCGAAACCAACTCCCGTCAGAACAGGCGTGGGACATCCGAGTCCGGCAAGCCGGCGCAGAATTTCTTCGGCATACTGTCTGTCATAGCTCTCCCTGTAGGGAATTCCAAGCAGCATGGATGCCTCTGTCATGTTCGGCAGGATATAATCGGCTTTGCCGCAAAGTTCTGCCATTGCGGAAACAAAATCTTCGTTAAATCCGGCATACAGTCTGCCGAAATCAGCCATAGCGGGATCTACGGCAATAAAGTTATCGGCAGTGCCGAAATCATCGAAAAAATCCGAAACTATGCTTATCTGCTCCTTTGAACCAAGATATCCGGTGTATATTCCGGAAAAACCAAGACCGAGACTTTTCCAGTGCTCTGCGATCTTTGGTATATCTTCCGTCAGGTCACGAAAGGTGTATCCCGTAAATCCGCCCGTATGAGTTGAAAGCACAGCCGTTGGAATGACGGCTGTCTCTATTCCCATAGAGGAAATTATCGGCAAAGCTACGGTGAGCGAACATTTTCCGAAACAGGATATATCCTGTATCGTTACGATTTTTTTCATTTTATACACATTCTCTCATGATTGATTCTCCGGTTCACCGGAACTGATCTCCCTGCCGGCAGCCGTTTTCAGTATGCCCAGAATGACATCTTTATTAGCGTAATCTTCATTGTTGATGTAATCGTCACTGAACATCTCGCTGCTGCCGAATACGATGACATGAGTGTTTCCTTTATCAGATGAAGATATAGCAGCAGCACATCCGCTTTCTGCGTCCTCTGTCTTTCCATCTTTAGCGATCTTTGACTGCTCGGGAGCATCAAGCAATTTTTTTGCGTTTTTGCTGCCGTCATCAATTGTGATCTCCTTAGTCATCGGCGAGTTAATATCTTTTGAACCATAATCAGATTCACCTGTCAATGATTTATCTTTAACTGAAAGTTTCATGCAATACTGATCTCCATACCAATCAGTATTCACAGATTTTGAATAACATCCGTCACCTGCATTATATATATACCCTTCATAATTGACTTTCATACTCCATTCTTCAAGCAGCTTATTTATATTTGCCGTTTCAACATTATTCATTGACGGTATGTACAGAAAATTTTTATTATCATTTTCAAGGAATTTTTTCAGCTTATTTATCTGTTCATCCGGTAGATCCGCAGCAGGCGCAGGCAGAACTATCATATCATAATTCTGAGTATCAATTTCCCCGTCAGCTATATTCAGTTCGTTGCAGACAAAACCATTTGATTCCGTAAACAAACTGTTTCTCATATCATTGACGATATCATTTCCGGATGAGTAAGCAGAAATAACGCCGACATTTATCGGCCCTTTCTCCTGAGCAGGCTCTGTAGTCGTCTCCGGAGCAGCAGTCGTTTCCGAAGGTGACGGCGTACTTTCCGAAGTTCCGGTCTCTGACGTTGTTTCCGTTTCTGCCGGAACTTCACCGGAAACAGTTGTCGGTTCTTTATCGCCGTGCCCGATGTCGGACGAAGATACGGACGAATCTTTCCCGGAATTTTTATCCTTTTTCTTCGACAAAGCTATTCCCGTTACTGACACTGTCAAAGCCACAACAAGAACAGCACAGACAGCAATGATCCAACGTTTGCCGGACGATTTCCTGCCGTAAGACAGACTTCCCGTTCCCGGAGTTTTCTTTGAAAGAATATCCGGAACACTCTGCTTCTGCTGCGGAACAGATGATGCAGGCATCGGCGTAACCGGATCTTTTCTTTCCGCTTCGGCTGTACCGGATAAATCAGGCGATTTATCCGTCTGCGGTTTTACAGCATCCGGAACGGAATCGGCAGTCTGCTTCTGATTTGTCTGTTCTTTTATCTGCCTGCTTTCCTGCTGCGTATTCTTTTGCGAAGACAGCATTTCTTTCACAAGCAGAAAATCTTCATCATCACGGAACAGCTTTTCAATCTCAGGCGACCTGAAATAATTGTGTTCGCTCAAAACATTATTTTCTTTGCCGCAGAACCGGCAAATTCCGGAAGTTTCAAGTTTCTTTCCGCATTTAATGCAAAACATTTCTACACATCCTTTATAATTATATATTTCTTTTCATTTGTTGTCTCTGTGTCGGTTTCGTCTGACTCTTCGGTGATATATACGGCAGGCTCGGCTGTTTCGGGTTCGGGACCGCTGGTGCTTTCATATATTCCAATAAAAATTGAAAAAACAAGAATAATCAGAACAATTACAAGTACGGTTTCTTTGATCTTCTTCGATCCTTTTTCCCGCTTTTCTCTTTCAAGTTCGTAGAGGAAATATTCATCTTCTTCACGGCTTCGCATTTCGGGAGAACTGCTTTTTATTTCCGGAGCAGAATCCTTTTCCGTGTATGTATCATCAGCGTATGCATGAACGGCATCCCCGAATATATCATCCTTTACTGTTTCTGCTGCACCGGAAGATCTCTCTGCGCTTTTCTTGTCCTCCTCCGGTTTTGTATGTATTACAGGCTCTTCTTTTACAAAGTCCGCAGTTTTTTTCATTTCCTCTGCAAGGCGCAGTGAATATGATTTTTCAGTACCGCATATGAAACAGCTTCCCGAACTGTCGGGATTATTCATTTCACACTTCACACATTTCCACATATTGCATCCTCGTTTTCATATTTCGTCATTTACCGCTGCTGCTTTTTTTCATATTTATCACCAGACCGCTGCTTGTAACTCTCGAACCGGATTTCTCCGCAGCTGTCTTTACAGCACTTCCGGCAGACGATTCCGGTTTCTTTCCGCCAAGCCGGAGGAATACCTCAAATGCATCCGGACGCTTTTCAGGATCGGCACTGAGCATATCTTTTATAATATTCTTCGTATACTCGTCAATATAACCGGACATCTGCGGTTCATCGCCGTTAAGAACAGCAAGTCCGATACAGTCATATTTTTCGTCGTATCCGGGCATTTTTCCGCTAAGAATTATGTGAAACAGCACACCAAGAGCAAACACGTCCGATTTCGGAGTTACAGTCACTTCCTCCTCGTTCATATAGAGTATCATTTCCGGCGAAAAATATACCTGATCGCCTGTGAGATCGTCAGGTTCAGGCGGTTCGTTTTCAAGAAAGCCGGCATCAAAGTCAATTATTTTTACAGTAAAAAATCCGTTTACGGTTTCCTTGAGGATCAGATTTTCCGGTTTCAGATCGGAATGGATCACCTTTTTTTCTGCCAGCCGTGAAATCTCATACGCAAGGATCTTCATAATCACCTGCTTCTGCTCTTCGGATTTCTTATAGATATCCATAAAGCTTACGCCGCATGAATTTATTTTTTCCGTGACCAGATAGTATGTGTTCTCATAGTTGAAAAAGTCCAGCGGATTTACAATATTGCTTCCTCCGCATTCAAGTATCGCCTTATATACCCTCGAATGAGCACTGTACCATTTTTCACACTCCGCTACCATTCTCGCACGGGTAGACTCGTACATATCCGCATCCGGCTTCGGAAATTTCGGATTTAAAAACTGTTTGATAAAAAATTGTCTGCCGTATTTGTAGGCATATCCCCATGTACAGTTTCCGGCATTGTTGGCAGTCAGCGGACTCCTAATAACAAATCCGTTTACAGCGTAGGGAGAAAAACCGCTTTTTTTAATGTTGTTTTTCAATTCCATTATCTGATTTTCCTGAACCGATCAATGTTATAATATGACTGCTTATAATCATCCCAGAGCTGTTTCAGCTTTTCTTCGTCAGCCCCGTCCTGATGCCTGATATATTTCTCATGAACATATATCTGCCGCATATTGTAATATTTTTTCATGTCGTCAAAGCTTTCAAATCCAAAGCATGAAACGGCAAGCGTAAAATCGTCTCCCGTCACCGTTTTTATTTCTTTTTTAAGATGATTCATCCACTGCGCAGGAGTTGAAGCTTCTATCATTGTGCGGAGTATTACATTTTCAAAATCCATAGGAGTAAGAAAATATGCAAAACAGCCGTCTGTTGCATTAATAATCATAAACGGCTTTGAGCTTTTCTGTGAATCATCATTTTTTATAAATAATAATTCATTATGAAGAGTAAAGGTACGGTCGCCATTGGCAACATTTGTCAGAATGCCGTCCTCTCTGAGATTAAGAAAAGCATCGTCACTGTTTTTATCAATATCATCAACTGTGATCTGACAAAGTCCGTTATCGTCAAGGATATATCCTCTTGAATCGCCTGCCCAGAGAAAATTGCATAAAGTTATTTCGTCTGCACTTATTGCAGTAGTTATGCATACGGTAGTAGGTAGGCTCTTGCTGAGACTCCCCCCTACTTGCACTCCGCCGTTCTGTGCAAGCTTCTTTTTTACGTTTGCAAGCTTTCCGGAAATATTCTCCTGAAGCTGCCGGAAAAGCTGAAGCTGTTCATTCTGATTTTTAACTTTCCTGAATTTTTCTCCGAATTTCTTAAAGAATGTATCTGCCGCAAATGCAGCAGTCTGAGAACCTATATAAGCTCCGGTTCTGCCGTTTACTTCGGGATATCTTTTTCCGCCGATACCTCCGCAGCCGTCAAAAACGCCTGTGACAACAAGTCCGTTTTCATAGTTTCCGACAAATCCGGAATCCTCACCGCAGTCCTGAATGGCTTCTGACTGAATAAAAAATGGTTTAATAGTTGAAAGATTCATCTTGTCTCCTCTGTATCACACGGTCTGCCGCCGCTCCGCATCATTATGCAGGCAGCGGCGGCGTTGCCTTTATTATATACTCTGTACGATTGCACTTATTATTTCCTGATACTGTATCTCCTTGAGTCCGCCTCCTGCAACCGACGGAAAATGAATGACATTATTCCAGTTATTCACGATATTATCCCACGGATATTCAGACTCAGGATCATAGCTGCCGGGTTCTTTTCCTGCCGGCGTATAAAGGATAAGTCTCTTGGCACGGCGGTTTACATATCCGTTCTGCTCGTTTTCCCACCAGTCGGTAAGTTCCTTGAAATCAGCTGCCATGCCCTTGGGGTAATTCTCCGATTCTTTTCCGAATCCGAGCGGATGCGGAGGTGCATCAGACCAGAGAACGATTATCTGACGTCTTTTTGTTCCTGTTGTGCTCCAGTCCGAGCGGATAGCGTATCCAAGAGCTTCAAGAGCATCTTCGGGAATATCTCCGCCGCCGAAAGCCCTGATTCCCTTTACCGTATCGGTAAATTCCTCGGTATCTTCCGGGAGCGTAAAGAAATCGGTAACAAGCATAGCATCGTCCATATCCTCCAGATAATCACGGAAAGCTATTACCCTTATCCTTACGGATTCCACACGCTTGCCTTTTGCGTTTAGCGCATTCATAAGATCGGTGTAAAAGCTCAAAGCATTTTCTTTTACAATGTTAAGTACGGGATTCATGCTTCCTGTTGCATCTATACAGAAAACAAGATCTACGGTATAGGTCATCTGACCAAGATTTCCCTGCTGCATAATATACCTCCAATATCAAAGCTTCGGCGGCTTGTGGAAATTTTTCTCTGCCGCTCTGAGTTCTTTTTCTGTTATGCCGACATTTGGACCAGAAGATACCGGTTCCGGTTCTGCTGCCGGTACGGATTCCGGTGCTTTGCCGGATGTCGGTTCGGACACGTTTTTTTCGTAATCAACAGGATTGCCGCACAGCGAACAGATGTCGCTGCCCGGAGATACGATTGCATTGCACTTCGGACATCTGCGAAGTATCTCCTCGAATAACCGTCCGCAGTTTGCGCAGAATTTTGAATCATCGTCATACGGTGCACCGCAGGCGGGACATACCTTTTCTGATGCCGCAGGATACGGTACGGATACCGGCAGTACAGGCGGTGTATGCGGTACTGCGGTATCATCAGGCTTTTCCGGTGCCGGAACGAACGATGCAGGTTCTTCATACCTGTTTCCGCATACGCAGCAGAAACAGGCGTCGTCATCCATAGCAGCGCCGCAGAATGAACATATCCTGCCTGCCGGAGCGCTGTCCGTTCCGGACATATCCGCAGTTGTGGATGCCGGAGCTGCGGCATCAAGTCTTGCTCCGCATTCCATGCAGAATAAACTGTCATCAGTCATGGATGCGCCGCAGTTTGTACAATAAACCATACCCATTTATCATTACCTCTTTTCAAAAAGCATCACTGCACAATCCGTGCGGTATTGCTATAATATTCATACATATAACTATACCATATTTATCGTTTTTAGTCAAGCTGTTATGACAAAATTCATACAAAAAGCGGCATCATCCGGAAAGGATGCTGCCGCAATGTTTTATTCATTTTCGCTGATGTAAATATCCGTCCTGTTCCGGATATACGATGCCGCTTCCTCCGCAGTGCATTCTCCTGCAAAATACGGCTGCGCTTCTTCCAGAATAATAACATAAAGATCATTCGGCAGAACACCGGCAGGACGCACGGCATTCTTTATCACGCCGATTGCCTGTTCAAGCTCTTCATCCGTGAAACTTCCGCTGCTTTCCGCCATTTCCGCAAGCTGCTGAAAATCCTCGTTCAGTATGGGAAGTCCCATATTTATGCCCATTGCAAGACCTGAATTATCACCGATGTACATGGATTTGACAAACTCCCATGCCGCATCCTTATCGCTGCATTTTTCCATTACAGCTACATTGCAGCTCATGGATATCACGCCGCCCTCGGCATTTTCCGAGGGATATCCTGCAAACGTCACCGGTTCTGCGAGCATATCATAAAATGTTCTGAAATCCGAAAATCTCTCCGCTGCAAATTCGCTGAAAAGCACCTCGTCACGTCCGGCATCATACCACTCTCCGCTTTCTCTCTCAGGAAAACGGTTGCAGAATTCAAGAAGTTTTTCCATATTTCCGGTATTTACGCTGAATTTCCCGTCCTTGCAGGAAACGGCATAATCCGAATACGACAGATAATCCGTCAGAACATTCGTTTTTGAAGCGCAGTTCTGAACAGCAATCCCGGCAGGAGCATTTTCCACAACCGCAAGCATATCATCAAAAGTCTGATTCTCCACGCCTGAAAACTTAGTTTTTACCGCCATTGAACGCACGGTAAAAGACGTTGGCAAAGAATAGAGCTTTCCCTCATACTCACACGCTTCAAGGACATTCGGCATAAACATATCACGGCTGAGTTCTTCATCCATAAGACCGTACATATCCACAAATGCCCCTTTTCCTTTCAGATCAAAGGACGTATTCATAAACACTGCCAGATCTGGAGCATCACCTGAAATAATATCCATAGCGAACCGGTCTGTTCCTCTGCTGACATATTCTTTTTTTCCTTTATCATAAACATCATACTCGCTATAATAAACCGGCTCTATAATGATATTTTTACCCGATCTGTTAAATGATGCAACATGACTTGAAAAATCTTCTGTCTGATAAAGTACCCCCAGTTTAAGGGTCACAGGCTCTTGCGGAGCGTCTTCCTCCGGTATATCCGTAAGGAGATAAAGGCTGTGGCACATGGAAATCCGGTTGAAGATCCGGAGAATATAACCTTTTTCTGTAGGAAATATATCCGCTGCCGCTCCCTCATCTATGCCAAGATTGACATTTACGGCGATTTCCGTCAATGTATCTCCGCTAAGGCCGTAGATTCCGGTTTTTCCTGCAAACACAAAATCAAATTCATTTCCTCCGGAAGAAATATGCGAAACAGGCTCTCCGGAATATGAAACCGAGAACATCTTATCCCCAGCCATAAGTCCCGTATCATTTCCGTCATAAACTCCGCAGACCAGCTCGTCTCCGGAAGTAACGCCGATACCTCCGGCAACACCGTCCGAAAGCTGATATTCCTCAGCCTGTCCGGAAGTTTCATCAGCGGTGTACATCATTCCGCCGCAGTAAAGATAAAATTTTCCGCTGCAGACTGTTAGATCACTTATCTCATAATCGTCAATTCCGGTTATTTCCGTTTTTGATACTGCTTCCCCGTTATCGGAAAATCTGTACACGAAGTGATAATATTCCGAATTTGATTCATAGGTATCCCTGTCAAAATCATCGGCATTCTGCTCCGGAGCAAGATAATTATACGGAGGTATGCCGCCGTGAGTGATTTCCGTTACTGCGGCATACAGAGTTCCGTCGGCGGCACAGGCAAACCGGACGCTGATCTCTGCATTTTCACGGAATTCTATTCCTGTATCACACAATGTGTACTCTGAAAAATCTGCATTTGCAGTGTAAAATCCGGGGACAACATTTTCAATACTTCTGAAAGCAACCATATATTTTCCGCTGTTCAGCGGTGCTGCTGAAAGAACATCCCCTGTTTTTTGCGGCAAAGACATTTCTTTGAGATGATAGGTTTTATCAGATTTCACAACCTCTGCATTCTGTATTGCAGATTTTTCCGAAGTAACGGAATCCAAACCTTTCCTGTCGCATGATACAGCCAAAAAAACTGCAGTGAGCGACAAGATCAATGCTGATTTACATTTCATAATTCATCTTTCCTTTCTGTTTATACTCTGAATATAAAACGAATGAAAAGAGAAAAAAGTCAATTTATTCACAAAAAAGGACGAGCACCGCCCGTCCTTTATAATTATGCTCTAAAATACAGCTTTTTTTATCATTGCAAGCTCTTCAAGGGAAATACAATTGAGAAATCCGCCGTTCTTTATCACTGAAAGCATCTCGTCTATCTCCGCCCAGCACACCTCGGATACCTCTTCACTGCAAAGTGTGAGACTGTCAGCATCAACAGGCTCTTTATAGATATATACCGCACTAAACTCGTTGTCCTTTACAGACTCATTACAATAACTGTTCCTGTGAGTTCCTATAAGCGTCAGCTTTTCACGGGGAATAATAAGACCAAGTTCCTCATAAGCTTCCCTGACGGCTGTACTTCTCGGATTTGCACCCTGCGTTATATGTCCGGCGGCGGAAACATCATAGCATCCGGGATTTATCAGCTTTTTATCCGACCTTTTCTGAAGCAGGACATATATTCCCATATCCTTGCGCTTGATTACCCAGACATGAACTACGGCATGAAGATCACCGTCCCTGTGAACCAGCGAACGAGGCTTGCTCTTTATCGTCAGACGTTCATTTTCATCAATCAGATTAAGAAATTCATCAGTAACGACCTTTACGGATACACTCTGATTCTCCTCAGTTACTGACTCAAAAACACCTTTTATTTCATCAACGGTCCCGTTCGGAATATTCTCATCCGAAATATACAAGTGATATTCTGCCGGAGAATAATTTTC
The DNA here is from genome assembly GCA_900545125.1 of uncultured Ruminococcus sp. Taxonomy (GTDB): domain Bacteria; phylum Bacillota; class Clostridia; order Oscillospirales; family Ruminococcaceae; genus Ruminococcus. The sequence continues at coordinate 2,198 of UQXS01000016.1, read as the reverse complement.
TCTTATAGAGCATACCAGCGATTCCCTATCAGAAATACCAGTGTCACCGAGCTTTACTGCTGTTTCTTTGTATAATTCCTCTGCTGATGAAAGCCTGTTAAGGTAGATTTCAAAAATATCCATTTCTGCTCAACGCCTCTTATTTAATATTAAAAAATTTATAAATCATACATATCCGCCTTGCACTGACATTTTTCATATGTCGTGGTATATTATATACCTACTGCAATAAAATGTCAATACTCCGGAGAAAATTTTTAATATTTATCTTTATTTTTCCTTGACAATGCACCCAGGAACATATATAATTAAAGTAATAGGACTGCGGAACAATAGGCTAATCCGCAGTCCAGACAGGGAGGAATTTTTAATGAAGAAAAAACTTAAAAGATCTGCTGCTGCAATATCAGCCGCAGCTATGGCAGCTGCCATGACAGGCACATTAAATCTGACAGTATCGACGGCGGAAACAGAAATGACTGTTTTCCCGTATACTATCGAGGGTGAGGACATGAAGGATGCTGTTCTCTGGGAAAATATCTACAATCAGGAATTTCCGGGATATTCCGGCAAGGGCTTTACCTACGTGACAAGCGGTGCTGTTTCCTTTGAAGTAACCGTTCCGGAGGACGGAATGTACGAGGTAAGCGCACGCTGCGTACAAATACTTGATAAAGGCGGACGTCAGCAGACGATCGCTGTCAACGGCATTGAATATTCTCTGACCGTTCCGTATTACGACACATGGACTGATGTCAACATAGGCGTTGTACGTCTGAAAAAAGGAGTAAACGAAATATCTTTCCTGAACAAGTACGGATATCTCGCTGTTGATACAGTTACCGTCAAGGAAGCTGTTTTCCCTGATGTCACACAAGCTGACGCTGTTCCCTGCGACCCCAAGGCTACAGCTGAGACAAAGTCGCTTATGAACTATCTCCACAGCGTTTACGGCAAGCATATCCTTTCCGGACAGCAGGAGATCTACGGCGGCGGTCATACTATCCAGACTACTATCAGATACGACAAAGAAAAGGATATATGCGTTGACAGCGACGGCATTGAATATACTATCGACCGTGACAGCAAGGGCACTGACAAGGACGGCAATGAGTTCTACTGGCACTGCACAGGTCCGGACGGTCAGGTTTATGACTACAGCGAACAAAATCGCAACTACACATATGTATACTATGATCAGGAATTTGACTGGATCGCTGATCTTTCAGGTGAATATCCTGCTATCAGGGGCTTTGATTTCATGAACTACAATCCCCTCTATGGCTGGGACGACGGCACAACTCAGCGTGCTGTTGACTGGGTAAAGAACAGAGGCGGTATCGCTACTGCCTGCTGGCATATCAATATCCCCACCGATTTTGAAAATTATACTCCCGGTGATGCCGTTGATTGGAGTAAATGCACATACAAGCCTAATAAACAGTTCAAGATAGCAAACGCTGTTACGGCAGGCACAAAGGAAAATGAATATCTTAATATGGCTATCGAAGATCTGGCAGAACAGTTAAAAATTCTCCAGGACAACAATGTACCTATCCTGTTCAGACCATTCCACGAAGCAGAAGGCAACCCCAGCACGACTTCTGATCCGATAGACGGTTCCGGTGCATGGTTCTGGTGGTCACAGGACGGTGCTGAGGACTATAAGGAACTCTGGAAATACCTCTATAACCAGCTTACCAACAAGTACGGTCTGCACAATCTCATCTGGGAGCAGAATCTTTATGCATGGTCTGACGCTTCCGCTCAGTGGTATGCAGGCGACGATTATGTTGATATCGTAGGCTGGGATAAGTACGATACGGTATACAATCGCCACGACGGTCTTACCAGCGGCCCTAACGAGGACTGCAACAGCAATGTATACTGGTCTATAAACGGCTATGTGAAGAATAAAAAAATGAACGCTATTACCGAAAACAGTACTATCCCGAGCGTCGGCAATCTTCTTACCGAAAAGGCTACATGGCTTTACTTCTGCACATGGTACGACAACGGTCAGGAAAACTTTATATCCGGTACGGATTACAATGATCCTGAAAAGGTAAAGGAAATCTACCAGAGCGATTACTGCATTACTCTCAGCGAACTGCCCGACAACCTCTACAGCAACGGGGAAAATCCCGGTCCGACCCCGGAGATATTATGGGGCGACGCAGACTGCGACGGTAAGATCT
>UQXS01000015.1 GCA_900545125.1 uncultured Ruminococcus sp. | reverse complement strand
GGAATCGGCATGATCGCAATCGGTGCGGGCGGACTTGATGTTGCCGTGGCTATGGGCGGCGGCGCTTATTACATCACTTGCCCGAAGGTAGTTAAAGTTGAACTCACCGGAAAACTTCGTCCGTGGGTCGCTGCAAAGGATGTTATCCTTGAAGTGCTCAGAAGAATGTCCGTTAAGGGCGGTGTCGGAAAAGTTATCGAGTATGTCGGCGAGGGAGTAAAGACCCTTTCCGTTCCGGAACGTGCTACCATCACCAATATGGGCGCAGAGCTTGGAGCAACTACTTCAATCTTCCCGTCTGACGAGATCACAAAGCAGTTCCTTAAAGCTCAGTGCCGTGAAGAGGTATGGACTCCTCTTGCTGCCGACGAAGATGCCGTTTATGATGAAGAACTTACTATAAATCTCAGCGAGCTTGTACCTCTGGCTGCCTGTCCTCACTCTCCTGACAATGTAAAGAGCGTTGAGGAGATCGGAAAGCTTAAAGTAGATCAGGTCTGCATCGGTTCATGCACAAACTCTTCACTTCTTGATATGCTCAAAGTTGCGCATATTCTTAAGGGCAAGACCGTTGATCCAAGTGTTTCTCTGGCTATCGCTCCCGGATCAAAGCAGGTGCTTAATATGCTTGCTCAGAACGGTGCTTTGTCTGATCTTATCGAAGCCGGCGCAAGAATCCTTGAAAGTGCCTGCGGTCCGTGTATCGGAATGGGACAGTCTCCAAATTCAAAGGGAATATCCCTGCGTACTTTCAACAGAAACTTTGAGGGACGCTCCGGAACAAAGGACGGTCAGATCTATCTTGTTTCGCCGGAAATGGCTGCCGCTTCCGCTCTTACAGGATATCTTACAGATCCGAGAGAACTGGGAGATATGCCTGAATTCAAACTTCCGGAGATCTTTACGATCAACGACAACATGATAGTTCCTCCTGCTGACGAGGCTGATATGGACAGTGTTGAAATCCTCAGAGGTCCCAATATCAAGCCTTATCCGGCTACTGCTCCTCTTATGGATACAATTGCTGCTCCCGTTTCTCTGAAAGTCGGCGACAATATCACGACAGATCACATCATGCCTGCCGGAGCAAAGATTCTTCCTCTCCGTTCCAATGTTCCGAAGATATCACAGTACTGCTTTGCCGTATGTGACGAGAGCTTCCCTAAGAGAGCAGAACGTCTCGGAAAGAGCATTATTGTCGGCGGATCGAACTACGGTCAGGGATCTTCAAGAGAACACGCTGCACTTGCACCGCTTTATCTCGGAGTCAAGGCTGTTCTTGTAAAGTCGTTTGCAAGAATTCACAAGGCTAACCTTATTAATGCCGGAATCCTGCCGCTTACATTTGTAAACGAAGCAGACTATGATCTGATAAATCAGGACGACGAAATCGTTATTCCTGATGTAAGAAAGCTTGTTGAGGCAGGGGAGACTGAATTTACTGTTCTTGACAAGACAAACGGCAGGGAGATAAAGGTAAACTGCGATCTTTCCGGCCGTGCAAAGGATATCATGCTTGCAGGCGGTCTGCTTGACTATACGAGAGAGTCGATGAAGTAAATCGCAGTGGATGAAAACAAAAATTAAAGGCATAACGGCATCTGATCTGAAATATATTGCCATATTGGCAATGCTTATAGATCATGCAGCATGGTTATTTGTTTCAACAAGCGGATTTCCGGGGCAGACAATGCACTTTGCAGGCAGGATAACTGCACCGGTAATGTGTTTCTTTATATCTGAAGGATATCATCATACACATAATTTAAAACGTTATTTTGGACGAATGTGCGTATTTGCAGTGATATCACATTTTGCATATGCTTATTGCTTTAACGGCGGATTTTTTAAATCCGGCAATGAGAGCATGATTACTACACTTACTCTTTGTCTTATGGCTGTTCATGTCTTAAACAGTTCAAAGATCAGTAATTCGCTGAAATTTTCGATCATGCTATTTATAGCGTATTTTTCAGAATACTGTGACTGGGGTTATTATGCTGTTATTTTTACAGTAGCTTTTGAGATTTCCAGAGGAAGCCGGAAAAATCAACTCATTGCCTATACTGTTGCAGCAGTTCTTTACATTATGCCTTTGATGCGGCTGATTTTATCCGGAAATTCTCTTTGCCGGGAACTTATCTATCAGTTTGGCATATTTCTTTCTGTGCCGCTTATTGCTTTGTATAACGGAGAAAAAGGCGGCGGAAAGTACACAAAATGGGTATTTTACATATTTTACCCGGCGCATTTATTATTCTTGGGATATATCAACATTAATTATTAGCCGTATATATCCGGTTAAAAAAAATGGAGGTTTTGCAATGTCAAAAATCACAATGAAAACTCCCCTTGTGGAGATGGACGGAGACGAAATGACAAGAGTTCTCTGGAAGTGGATAAAAGAAACACTTCTCGAACCCTATGTTGATCTTAACACTGAATATTACGATCTGGGACTTGCCCACAGGGAGGAAACAAAAGATCAGGTCACACTTGATTCAGCAGAAGCTACAAAGAAGTACGGTGTCGCTGTAAAGTGCGCAACTATCACTCCAAATGCGGCAAGAATGCCTGAATATAACCTTTCACAGATGTGGAAGTCGCCCAACGGTACGATCAGAGCCGCACTGGACGGAACAGTTTTCCGTACTCCGATTATTGTAAAAGGTATTGAACCGTATATCCCTACATGGACAAAGCCGATCACTATTGCCCGTCATGCTTACGGAGATGTATATAAAAACACCGAAATGCAGGTAAAAAAAGGCTCTAAGGCAGAACTCGTAGTTACCGATGAAAACGGCAGCGAAACACGTGAACTTATCCATGACTTTGCAAAATCCGACGGAATTATCCAGGGACTGCACAATCTTGACAATTCTATTGCAGGCTTTGCAAGAGCCTGTCTCAATTATGGTCTTGATCTTAAACAGGACGTTTGGTTTGCTTCAAAGGATACCATTTCCAAGAAATACGACCATCGCTTCAAAGATATTTTTGCCGAGATCTATGAGAACGAATACAAAGAAAAATATGAGGCAGCAGGAATCGAGTATTTCTACACGCTTATCGACGATGCCGTTGCACGTGTTATCCGTTCAAACGGCGGATATATCTGGGCGTGCAAGAACTACGACGGCGATGTAATGTCTGATATGGTTTCTACGGCATATGGCTCTCTGGCAATGATGACATCTGTTCTGGTATCTCCGGATGGCATCTACGAATATGAAGCTGCACACGGAACGGTTCAGCGTCATTATTATAAGTATCTCAAGGGCGAAGAAACATCAACCAATTCCGTTGCAACGATCTTTGCATGGAGCGGTGCTCTGAGAAAGAGAGGAGAACTGGACGGAACACCGGAACTCTGTGATTTTGCAGACAAGCTTGAAAAGGCAACGATCAGGACTATTGAGGACGGTGTAATGACGGGAGATCTTTATCTTATTTCTACACTTGAAAACAAGAAAAAGGTAGATTCCAAGACATTCCTGGACGAGATCAGAGTAAGACTGGACGGAATGATAAACGCATAGCGTATCAGTACGGGACGGCAAGATGATATGCCGTATTCTGCCGCACATTTTTGTGCGGCTCTGCTTTGATTTCTTTAATCCCTATGCACTATTAAAAGAAAGGGCACTTATTAATGTCAAAAAGCTCGATATCAAATTCGGTTATCAGAAGACTTCCGAGGTATTACAGATTTTTGGGTGAGTTGGAAAACAGCGGCTATATTCGTATATCCTCACGGGAACTGTCAGAAAAAATGGGACTGACTGCCTCTCAGATCAGGCAGGACTTCAACTGTTTCGGAGGATTCGGACAGCAGGGGTATGGCTATAACGTCAGCGCACTGCGTATGGAGATCGGAAAAATTCTTGGTCTTGATAAGCTTACTCCGATGATTCTTCTCGGAGCCGGCAATTTAGGCAGAGCTATTGCGGCACATATAGATTTCAGAAACAAAGGCTTTGAACTCATTGGCGCTTTTGACACCGATGAAAGTAAATTCGGTCAGGAGATCGGCGGTATCATGGTTCAGGACGCAGCCTTAATAAAGGAATTTTGTGCTGAAAAAAAACCGGTAGCCGCTATATTGTGTATTCCGATAAGCGGAACTGAAAAAGCAGTAGAAAGTCTTATCAAATGCGGAATAAAGGCTTTCTGGAATTTTACACATTATGATCTGCGTGTGATCGACGAGGATATAGCTGTAGAAAACGTACATCTCGGCGATAGTCTGACAACTCTTTCCTACCGGATCAATTCCTGCGGCAAGCAGCTGACGGATCATTCAAATTAGAAATTTAACAACATTTAAAAGGTGGTAATTTACATGGATTATCGTATAGAACATGACTCAATGGGCGAGGTAAAGGTGCCGGCGGATAAATACTGGGCAGCTCAGACCGAAAGAAGCCATGAGAATTTCCTTATTGGCGTGGGCATTGAAACAATGCCCCGTGAGATCACTCATGCTTTCGGTATCCTAAAAAAGGCAGCTGCTATAGCCAATCATTCAGTTAAGCCTGAAAAAATGACGGATGAAAAACTTTCGGCAATTTCACAGGCGTGCGACGAGGTGATAAGCGGATCTCTCAACGATCATTTTCCTCTTGTTGTATGGCAGACCGGCAGCGGAACTCAGTCCAACATGAATGCTAACGAAGTAATCGCAAACAGGGGAAATGAGATCGCCGGAGAAAAAATTCTTCATCCCAACGATGATATCAATATGAGTCAGTCATCAAATGATACATTCCCGACTGCTATGCATATTGCCGCAGTTATTGCACTGGAAGACAAGGTTATTCCAGCCATTGACAGACTGACAGCTACATTCAGCCGTCTTGAAGCTGAAAACGAGGGAATCGTAAAGAGCGGAAGAACTCATCTCCAGGATGCTACTCCGATTAAATTTTCCCAGGAAATCAGCGGTTGGAGAGCTTCTCTTGAAAAGGACAGAAAAATGATTCTTTCGTCCTGCGAAGAACTGAAAGAACTTGCGCTGGGCGGAACTGCCGTTGGTACGGGTCTTAACGCACCGGCAGGATTTGCTGAAAAATCAGCAGAGGCTATAAGTACTCTGACCGGAAAAAATTTTGTGACAGCTCCGAATAAATTTCATTCTCTTACATCAAAGGATGAGATCGTTTTTGCGCACGGAGCACTTAAAGCTCTTGCAGCCGATATGATGAAGATTGCAAATGATGTGAGATGGCTGGCTTCCGGTCCAAGAGACGGTCTCGGAGAGATATTTATACCTGAAAACGAGCCGGGTTCATCTATCATGCCCGGAAAGGTAAACCCAACTCAGTGCGAACAGGTAACAATGGTTGCCGTGCAGGTTATGGGAAACGATGTTGCTGTCGGAATGGCAGCATCTCAGGGCAACTTTGAACTGAATGTATTTATGCCTGTGTGTGCTTATAACTTCCTCCAGTCTGCAAGACTTCTGGCAGAATCAATAATATCTTTTGACAAGAATTGTGCTGTGGGAATAAAAGCAAACAAAGATAAGATGCATCATAATCTTTATAATTCACTGATGCTTGTAACAGCTCTGAATCCTTATATAGGCTACGAAAACGCCGCAAAGACAGCTAAAAAGGCTTTTAAAGACAATATTTCTCTGAAAGAGGCGTGCGTTGAGCTTGGATTCCTGACGGAAGAACGCTTTGATGAAGTGTTCCATCCCGAACAGATGGCGTAATAATGATTTAAAGAGAGGAAATGTAACCTATGGAAACATTCACATATTACCCCGGCTGTACCCTGAGAACAAAGGCAAAGGATCTGGACAGGTATGCAAGATCCTCCGCTGCCGCTTTGGGAATATGCCTTGAAGAGCCTGATGAATGGCAGTGCTGCGGCGGAGCTTATACTACCGCTGCCAACGAGCCGGCAACGAAGCTCTCGGCGGTGAGAACTCTCAATGCCGCCGGAGAACTGGGCAGACCGCTTATCACAGTCTGCTCCGCCTGTCATAATGTCATCAAGCAGACAAATTACGATATTTCCCGGAATGAAGCTATGCAGAACAAGGTAAAGAATTATCTCGGACTTGAAAAAGCATATACGGGTGAAACACAGATATATCATTATCTGGAGATGCTGCGTGATGTTGTGGGATTCGATAAGCTGGCTGAAAAGGTCATTAATCCGTTCAAGGGAAAGAAGATCGCTGCTTATTACGGATGTCTGCTGCTGCGTCCGTCAAAGGCAATGGCAATGGACGATCCTGAAAATCCCTCGATCATGGAAGATTTTATACGTGCTGTCGGCGGAACTCCCGTTATCTGGCAGCAGAGAAACGAGTGCTGCGGCGGATATATCACATTGGAAGACAAAGAACAGGCTGCCAAGCGAAGCAATATCGTCATGAAAAATGCAGAGGATATGGGTGCTGAAATGGTCATAACAGCTTGTCCGCTGTGCCTTTACAATCTGAAGAAAAATTCCGATTCCGTACTTCCCGTACACTATTTCACCGAGATTTTAGCGGAAGCTCTGGGCGTAAAGGAGGATAACAGAAATGAATAATTCTCTCAAAGACTGGGTTGATATCACATCAGGAGTGAATGTGCGCAAGTGCATGAGATGCGGAAAATGTTCGGCTGTCTGTCCTTCGTACGATGAAATGGAATATCATCCGCACCAGTTCGTATATATGGTTGAAAAAGGCGATATAGAGCCTCTTATGGCATCGGAATCGCTGTACAGATGCCTTACCTGCTTTGCCTGCGTAGAGCGCTGTCCACGTAATGTTGAACCGGCTAAAGTCGTTGAAGCCGTGCGTCTTGCCAAAGTAAGGCAGCAGGGAAATAATCATCTTATTCCGGATCAGATTCCGGCAATGCTCGACGATGATCTTCCTCAGCAGGCTATCGTTACGGCGTTCAGGAAATATACCAAGTAAGGAGGAGATATTATGCAGAGAATAGGAGTTTTTGTCTGCCACTGCGGTACGAATATCGCTGCAACGGTAGATGTAAATGCAGTTGCGGAAGCTCTCAGCCACGAGCCGGGAGTAGTTGTATCTCAGGATTATCAGTATATGTGCTCTGAATCCGGTCAGAATCTCATAAAGGATGCAATCAGAGAGCATTCACTTACCGGAGTTGTTGTATGTTCCTGTTCGCCCAGAATGCATGAAAATACATTCAGAAAAGCGGCTGCGGCAGCAGGACTTAACCCATATCTTGTTGAGATTGCAAATATCCGTGAACAGTGCTCATGGATTCATAAGGATATAGCTACTGCTACCGAAAAAGCGATAATTCTGGGAAGAGCTGCCGTTGCAAAAGTGCATCTCAATGCTCCGCTGACTGCCGGTGAAAGTCCGGTCGTAAAGCGTGCGCTGGTTATCGGCGGCGGTATTGCCGGAATCCAGACAGCTCTTGATATTGCCGAAGCAGGATTTGACGTGGATATCGTTGAAAAAGAACCTACTATCGGCGGAAAAATGGCTCAGATAGATAAAACATTCCCGACACTGGACTGTGCAGCTTGTATTCTTACCCCGAAAATGGTTGAATGTTCGCAGAACGAGAAGATACATATTCATTCGTTCAGCGAAGTTGCCGATGTCAAGGGATTTGTAGGAAACTTTACGGTAACTATCAAAAAGAAAGCAAGATTTGTTGACGAAACAAAATGCACGGGATGCGGACTCTGTACGGAAAAATGTCCCATGAAGAAAGTGCCTAACGAATTCAATATGGGTCTTGACAACAGAACGGCAGTGTATATTCCATTTGCACAGGCAGTTCCGAAAGTTGCGACTATAGACCCGAATTACTGTCTTATGCTTAAAAACGGTAAATGCGGTGTCTGTTCAAAGGTGTGCTCAGTCGGAGCAATTGACTACAAGCAGACTGATAAGCTGATTGAGGAGAAGTACGGTGCTATCGTAGTGGCTACAGGCTTTAATCCTATTAAAATAGACAAATACGAGGAATTTGCCTATTCGCAGAGCCCGGATGTTGTGACTTCGCTGGAACTCGAACGTCTTATGAATGCCGCAGGTCCTAACGGAGGAACTCTTCTCCGTCCGTCGGATAAGACGCATCCCCATACAATCGTATTCGTTCAGTGCGTGGGATCACGCTACGACGATGAAAAAGGTAAACCATACTGTTCAAAGATCTGCTGTATGTATACTGCCAAGCACGCAATGCTTATACGTGAGAAATATCCCGACACGGATGTTTACGTGTTCTATATAGATGTAAGAACTCCCGGTAAGAATTTTGATGAATTCTACCGCCGTGCCGTTGAACAGTACGGAGTACACTATATCAAGGGAATGGTCGGCAAGGTCACACCACGTTCGGACGGAAAACTTGAAGTTCAGGCTTCCGATCTGCTTGCAAATGAGCAGCTCCACATTGATGCGGATATGGTTGTTCTTGCTGCTGCGATAGAACCAGACAAGACAGCACGTCCTCTTGCAACCATGCTTACAACGCAGATGGACACAAATGATTTCTTTACGGAAGCACATCCAAAGCTGCGTCCTGTAGAATCGGCAACAGCAGGAATCTTCCTTTCGGGAGCTTGTCAGGGACCCAAAGATATCCCTGAAACTGTAGCTCAGGCAAGTGCCGCCGCCGCAAAGGCTATCGGACTGCTGTGCAAGAACAGCATCACCTGCAACCCCTGCGTTGCTCATTCCGACGAGCTTATGTGCAATGGCTGTTCATCATGCGAAAAGGTGTGTCCTTACGGAGCTATCACATATATCGACAAGGAATTCAGAATGCCCGACAGAACGACACGCATCCGCCGAGTAGCAAGCGTTAATCCTGCTGTATGCCAGGGCTGCGGAGCTTGTACGGTCGCCTGTCCTTCGGGCGCTATGGATCTTAACGGATTTTCAAACAGTCAGATCATGGCGGAGGTAGATGCAATATGCAAGTAAATGAAAATAAAGAATTCCAGCCCCTTATCGTTGCTTTCTGCTGTAACTGGTGTTCGTATGCAGGAGCCGATCTTTCGGGCACAAACAGACTTAATTATCCCACTAACGTTAAGATAATCCGTGTTCCATGTTCATGCAGGGTAAATCCGATGTTCATACTCCGGGCTTTCCAGAGAGGAGCGGACGGTGTTATCCTTTGTGGCTGTCATCCGGGAGACTGTCACTACACTTCCGGCAACTATTTTACACGCAGAAGAATGACGCTGCTGTTCGGGATGCTGGATTTTCTCGGCATCGAGCGTGACAGAACGAGGGTCGAGTGGGTCTCCGCTGCTGAGGGAGCAAAATTTGCAGCAACAATGAACGAATTCACCGAGGCTGTGAGAAAGCTTGGACCTAATCGGAGATTGGAGGATCTGAGATGCAGGAAGCAATGATAAAAAGAGCCAAGGAACTGCTTGCCGACGGTACGGTTGACCGTGTAATGGGCTGGAAAAAAGGAGAATTTGCTTACGATCATACTCCGGCAGTATTTACTTCGGCTCAGGATCTTGAGGAGAACTTTGTCTGTAATGAGCTTACTTCGGCAAATCTTTCAAAGTATCTTGTAAAGGAAACCGTTCGGGATGGAAAAGTGCTTGCTTTTCTTAAACCCTGCGATACATACAGTTTCAATCAGCTTGTAAAGGAACACCGCATTGACAGGGAAAAAGTTTATGTTATCGGTATTCCCGGCGGCCCGAAGCTGGATATTGAAAAAATAAAGGCAAAGGGGATAACAGGAATCCTCAATTTGAAAAATGAGAATTACACACTGAAAATAGAAACGCTGTACGGAATTTCGGAAATGCCCTTTTATGAGGCAATAAGCGTAAAATGCTCAAACTGCAAAAGTAAAAAGCACGTCGTTTATGACGAACTTATCGGTGATGACGGAGAAGTTCTTGATTCCGGACGTTTTGATATGGTTGAAAAGCTGGAGAATATGACTGCTCAGGAACGATATGACTTCTGGCGCAGTGAACTTTCAAAGTGCATCCGGTGCAATGCCTGCCGGAATGTCTGTCCTGCCTGCACCTGTGAGAAATGTGTGTTTGATAATCCGTCTTCAGGAGTGGAAAACAAAGCTGCTGCCAACAGTTTTGAAGAGAATATGTTCCATATCATACGTGCGTTTCACGTTGCAGGACGATGCACAGACTGCGGTGAATGTTCGAGAGTTTGTCCGCAGAATATTCCTCTGCATCTGCTTAACCGCAAGTTTATAAAGGATATAAACGAGCTTTACGGTACATATCAGGCAGGAGAGAATACTACTGACAAAGCACCTCTCAACGACTACAAAATGGATGACTGTGAAGCAAATGTTGTGCATGAAAGAGGTGTTGAATAATGTTCAGAAAAATCACATCCGAAAAACTGGATCAGCTTTTTCAGGCGATATCCTCTAAACAGATCCTTTATCTCCCCGTTGACCGTGAGGACGGTGCTGCGGAATTCAAAAAATATGAGAATGGTATGAAACTCAGCAATGCTCTTAATACCGTGCGCAGTGCTAAGGATTTTTTCTTCCCTCAGACAGAAAATCTTGCGGCTTTTAAAATGGAAGGCAAGAAAATCGAAGTTAAGGATATAAGAAAAGAATGCGAAGATTTTGTTATCTTCGGAGTAAGAGGATGCGATGCACGCAGTTTTGATATTCTTGATAAGGTATATCTTGTTGATCCGGTTGACAGCTTTTATAAAAATCGCCGTGAGCACGGAACTGTTGTAACAATGGCGTGTACACGTCCTTCAGAGACTTGTTTCTGTACTGTATTTGGTATAGATCCCACCATGCCCGGCGGAGATGTCACAGCGTTTCCGGACGGTGACGGATTCTTCCTTATGGCTAACACGGAAAAGGGAGAAAAACTGCTTGCCGATATTTCTGATCTTCTTGAGGACGGCGATACGGAAAAACTCATGGCTGTTCAGGAAAATACAAGAAATGTGCTGAAAAAGCTTCCGCTTGCAGATCTTTCCACTGAATCTTTTGGCGGAGATAAGCTCAATGAGCTTTTCAATTCAGAAAAATGGGCGGGACTTTCGGAGAGCTGCATAGGCTGCGGAACCTGTACATTTGTATGTCCTACCTGTCAGTGCTATGATATAAAGGATTTTAACACCGGTGACGGCATTGTCCGTTTCCGCTGCTGGGATTCTTGTATGTATTCTGATTTTACGAAAATGGCTCACGGCAACCCCAGAATTTCTCAGCTGGAGCGTTTCCGTCAGAGATTTATGCATAAACTTGTATATTTTCCGGCTAATAATGACGGAGAATTCGGCTGCGTAGGCTGCGGACGCTGTCTGCAAAAGTGCCCGATATCCATGAATATCGTTAAAGTTATGAAAACATTGGAGGTCAAGTGATGAATGCAAATGATACTCTGATACCGCTGCTTGGTATCGTTACCGATATACGTCAGGATACCCCCGATGTCAAGACTTTCCGGGTAGTTGCTCCGGACGGGGGAAAGGTTTTTGAACATATGCCCGGTCAGTGCGCAATGCTGTCTATTCCGGGAGTAGGCGAGGGAATGTTTTCCATTACTTCGTCACCTACAAACAAGGAATTCATGGAATTCAGCATAAAAAAATGCGGATGTCTCACCACATGGCTTCATCAGATGGATGTAGGACAGATGATAACTATAAGAGGACCGTACGGAAATGCATTTCCTGTTGAAACGGAACTCAAAGGTAAAGATCTGCTGTTTGTTGCAGGAGGAATTGGTCTCGCACCGCTTCGTTCCGTTATAAATTATGTTCGTGATAACCGCAGCAATTACGGCAGTGTCCGGATAGTTTACGGTTCACGTTCAAAAGATGATCTTGTTGACTATAAGGAGATCATTGATGAATGGATGAACGATGAAGGCATAGAAGTTAATCTGACAATAGATAATCCACAGGAAGGCTGGGACGGTCATGTAGGTTTTGTTCCGAATTATGTCAAGGAGCTGAATCCTTCCACCGACAGTACAGTTCTTGTCTGCGGTCCACCTATTATGATAAAATTCACTCTTGCCGGTCTTAAAGAACTTGGCTTTGAAGAAACTCAGGTCTACACCACGATGGAACTGCGTATGAAATGCGGCGTAGGCAAATGCGGAAGATGCAATATCGGCAATAAATATGTCTGCAAGGATGGACCTGTATTCAGGTTTGATGAACTCGGAGAACTTCCGGATGAATATTGATGCAATTCATATCAATCAGATATAAGGAGTAATTTCATGGAAAATAAAGTAAACGTTTTCCTGTTCGGCAAAAAATATCAGGTGCCGGCAGGTCTTACGATAATGACAGCTATGGAATATGCCGGCTATGAGCTGGTAAGAGGCTGCGGATGCAGAAACGGTTTCTGCGGAGCCTGCGCTACAATTTACAGAATAAAAGACAAACAGGAACTCCATGCCTGTCTTGCCTGTCAGACTGAGGTTCAGGAGGGAATGTATGTTGCAACTCTGCCGTTTTTCCCGCTTGTAAAGCAAGTCTACAATATTAATGAGATCAAGCCTACCGAGCAGATAATGATGCAGCTTTATCCTGAGATCTACTGCTGCATCGGATGCAATGCCTGCACTAAGGCGTGTACTCAGGGACTCAGCGTAATGCAGTATATCGCTCATGCTCAGAGAGGAGAATACGACAAGTGCGCCGAACTGAGCTTCGACTGTGTTATGTGCGGCGTTTGCTCGTCAAGATGCCCGGCAGGTATCTCACATCCACAGGTTGCAATGCTCGCAAGACGTCTCAACGGAAAATATATCGCTCCGGACTGCGGACATCTTGAAGAACGAGTAAAGGAGATCAGCGATGGATTGTATAACGATCTGATTGAAGATCTTATGCAGAAGCCTATTGAAGAGATCAAGGAACTTTACAATAACCGTGAGATCGAGAAGTAAGGAGGAGCAGTACTATGTACAAAATTGAAAAATTGAATGAACTGGCAAAAATCGTTGCCGAAAAGAGAGAAAAAAATGCTTCTCTTGAACCAAGAAGAATGACAGCAGAGGAAAAGGATTCGCTGCTTGCAGAGTTCCACCCCGATTACAAGCAGAATGAATTTACCGTACTTTCTGCCGGTGTAAACAAGGGAGATAAAGTTCCTACACAGCTTGCTGAGTTGCTTCAGGGAAGAAGTCGCATAAGTGCAGACGACATTGATCTTTCAACTCCAGACTATGATACAGATGTGCTTATCATTGGCGGCGGCGGAGCAGGAGCATCCGCAGCAATTGAAGCCGATCAGGCAGGAGCAAAGGCAATGATCGTGACAAAGCTCCGTATTGGCGATGCCAACACAATGATGGCAGAGGGCGGTATTCAGGCTGCCGACAAGCCGAACGATTCTCCGGCTGTTCACTATCTGGATGCTTTTGGCGGCGGTCATTTTGCCGCAAAGCCGGAACTTGTAAAAACTCTTGTAACAAAAGCTCCCGAGGCAATAAAGTGGCTGAACGAACTGGGCGTAGAGTTTGATAAGGAAGCTGACGGAACGATGATAACCACCCACGGCGGCGGTACATCAAGAAAGAGAATGCACGCTGCAAAGGACTACACCGGTGCAGAGATAATGAGAACTCTCCGTGACGAAGTAATCAACAGAGGAATTCCTGTAATTGATTTTACAGCGGCAGTTGAAATAATCCTTGACAGAAACGGCAAAGCTGCCGGAGCTGTTCTTATGAACATGGAAACAAAGGAACTTCTCGTCGCAAGGGCAAAGACCGTTATCATTGCGACAGGCGGTGCAGGTCGTCTCCATTATCAGGGCTTCCCCACTTCAAATCATTACGGAGCTACGGCTGACGGACTTATTCTTGGCTACAGAGTCGGAGCAAAACTTCTCTATGCCGATACGCTTCAGTATCATCCGACCGGAACAGGATATCCGGAGCAGATCTTTGGTGCTCTCGTTACTGAAAAAGTGCGTTCTCTTGGAGCAAAACTGGTAAATATCGACGGTGAGGTATTCATGCATCCTCTTGAAACAAGAGATGTTACGGCTGCTTCTATTATCCGTGAGTGTACTGCAAGAGGCAAGGGCGTAGAAACTAATCTTGGCAGTGCCGTATGGCTCGATACTCCTATGATAGAATACAAGAACGGCGAGGGAACTATTGAAAAGCGTATTCCTGCAATGATGAGAATGTTCGGCAAATATGGCATAGATATCCGCAAGGAACCTATTCTCGTATATCCGACGCTTCACTATCAGAACGGTGGTCTGGAAATTTCTACTGATTGTGCTACAGGTGTTGAGAACCTTTACGCCGCAGGAGAAGTTGCAGGCGGAATCCATGGAAGAAACCGTCTCATGGGAAACTCGCTTCTTGATGTTATTGTTTTCGGAAGAAATGCAGGTATTCATGCTGCTGCAAAGGCAAAGGAAACGGACGCTCCGCAGGGGCTGACACTTGAGCATATCAGCCGTTTCAACAGTGAACTTGCTGCTTCCGGACTTGATACCGGAGTGCAGTCGCCTATGCTTCTCCCGAAGTATGCACGTAAAAAATAACTAATCAGCGTTTTTTTGATACACCGTGCAATGCGCTTCAAGCTCTGTACGGTGTTATCATTGATTTAATTTAAAAAAGAGGTAATGATTGCATGGAACTTTTTAACGGAATCCTTTCCATTCATGGTGTTTCTTTCCTGATGGTCTCGGTTATTTCAATTGCAGCATTGGGATATATGCTCGGAAGAATCACTATTAAGGGAGTGTCTCTTGGTACAGCTGGAGTATTTATAGTTGCTCTTGTTTACGGCTGCGTTTTCTATAAGGAGCTTTCAAATGAAATAAATACAGATTTTGTCTCCAACGCACTTAAAATCGTTGATAATCTCGGATTGATTCTTTTTGTTACCGCAGTCGGCTTTATTGCCGGTCCGAATTTCTTCGGAAATTTCAAGAAGAATTTCAAGTCATATGTTGTACTTGCTCTTATCATCATACTGAGCGGCGGACTTGCCTGTGCCGGATGCATTGCAGTGGGAAGTCATTTCAGCGATGTAAGTTCCAAGGAATTTACAGCTATTATGGTAGGTATCCTGTCAGGAGCTCTGACGAGTACTCCCGGCTTTTCAGCATCAAAGGACGCTGTCGGCGCTGAGCTTGAGGGAGCAGTTTCTGTTGGGTACGGAATAGCCTATATCTTCGGAGTTGTGGGTGTTGTTCTCTTTGTACAGATCATCCCTAAACTGCTTAGAGCAGATATGTCTGCTGAACGTGAAAAACTTGCGGTTTCCAGCGAAAAAAAAGTAAAAAAAGATAAAAAAAGCAGTCTCATTGAAATGGATAGCTTCGGCATTATGCCGTTTGCTCTTGCCGCTGTTATAGGTATCGTGCTTGGATCGTTCAAGTATAACAACTTCTCGCTTTCAACTACAGGCGGATGCCTTATGACTGCTCTTGTTTTCGGACATTTTGGTCATGCCGGCTCGATTTCATTAATGCCGAAGGATTCAACCCTCAAGGTTTTTCGTGAACTCGGACTGATGTTTTTCCTTATCGGTGCAGGTATATCTGGAGGAGCAAGATTTGCAGAATATTTCAAACCGATATATTTTGTCTACGGTATGATAATGACACTTCTGCCAATGATAATCGGATTCCTGTTTGCAAAGTATGTATTGAAACTAAGCCTGCTTAATAATCTTGGTTCATTGACCGGAGGCATGACATCGACTCCGGCTCTCGGAACGCTTATCAGCACAGCCGGAACAGAAAACGTTGCTTCGGCATATGCAGCAACATATCCTGTAGCACTGATATCGGTTGTACTGGTTTCACAATTTATAGTAATGATCTTCTGACAATGAGGTGATAAAAATGGCATATTTATTTGATGCTGAAAAAACTACAAATGACCTGACGGCGTGGGTAAGTGATTATTTCAAAAACACGGCTTCTCCTGAAACCAAAGCTGTTATCGGAATATCCGGCGGAAAGGACAGTTCTGTTGCAGCCGCTGTTTGCGTAAAGGCTCTCGGAAAAGAACGTGTTATGGGAATAATGATGCCGCAGGGGGTTCAGTCTGACATTGACTACAGCCGCAGAGTATGTGACTTTCTTAATATAAAGTCTTATACCATAAATATCGGCGATACGGTTGCTTGCTTTATGGACGAAATGAAGAAGCATATGGAGCTTACGCCGCAGGCGCTGATAAATACACCTGCCAGGATCCGCATGACTACCCTTTATGCCGCTGCGGCATCTCTTGGAGGACGTGTGGTGAATACCTGCAATCTTTCGGAGGATTGGGTAGGATATTCCACCAAATATGGCGATGCAGCCGGCGATTTCTCCCCGTTGTCTGATCTTACCGTAACAGAAATTCTGGCTATAGGGGACGAGCTCGGACTTCCCTATGATATCGTTCATAAAGTTCCCACAGACGGACTTTGCGGAAAAACGGACGAAGAAAATCTTGGATTTACCTACGCTATGCTTGACCGATATATCAGAGGTGAAGATGATCTGAGCAGCGTTCCGGAAATAAAAGAGAAAATCGACAAACTTCATGCTGCAAATCAGCATAAGCTTATGCTGATGCCTAAATTCACACTAAAGTAAAATGACGTTCAATAATTGACAAATCCGTTATTATATAGTATAATAAAAATATATTTTTTTTACGGAGGAATTTACCATGTCCATGTATATAACTTGTCTTGACCTTGAAGGCGTACTCGTACCGGAAATCTGGATCGCTTTTGCTGAAACCAGCGGAATTCCTGAACTAAAACGCACAACCCGTGATGAACCTGATTATAACAAACTTATGAACTGGCGCCTTGGGGTTCTCAAAGAACATGGTCTCGGATTGAAAGAAATCCAGGAGACTATTGCTAAAATTGATCCCATGCCCGGAGCAAAAGAGTTTCTTGACGAACTTCGTTCACTTTGCCAGGTAATTATCATCAGTGACACATTTACGCAGTTTGCTGCTCCTCTTATGAAAAAGCTGGGTATGCCGACTATTTTCTGCAACACTCTTGAGGTTGCTGAAAGCGGTGAGATAACCGGATTTAAAATGCGCTGTGAGCAGTCAAAACTGACTACGGTCAAAGCTCTTCAGTCCATTGGATATGAAACAATTGCCAGCGGTGACAGTTTTAATGATCTGGGAATGATAAAGGCAAGCAAGGCTGGATTCCTGTTCAGAAGCACCGATGCTATCAAGGCTGATTATCCCGAATTGCCAGCCTTTGAGACATATGACGAACTGCTTTCTGCAATCAAAAAGGAACTTGTTTGAACTAAATAAAAGTTTATAAATCAGAAACGGCATCCCCGTAAAGGAGATGCCGTTTATTCATGTTTCCATAATTCCTATAATAACCTGACGCTGAGTTCCGTCGTCGGTGCAGGTGATAATGGTTATTCTGTTATCACCGAAGTCGTTCAGTATCCATGTATCGTCCGGTTCGACTATCAATTTATCCGTGACGGTGTATTTGTAACGATTTTTTTCTTTATCATAGAGAATGATCTCCATGCCGTTTTCAGCTTTTTTCAAATTATTGAAATATTCTTTGTAAATTACACTGCTGTGACCTGCAATACAGTAATTACCGGAACCGGGACTGCCTTTTCCTTTAAAATGTCCTGCAGCTCTTGATAATGTTGCCTTGTCTGTTCCTTCAAGAACAGGAGCTTTAATTTTAAGGTCTTGAATTTCTACTACTGCATTTTCCTTAAATAGCTTTTGTCTTTCGATCTCTCTTCTGATTTTTTGCATACCAAAAAAGCCCAGAATAATAATCCCTGTTATTATTGCGATGAGCCCTGTTATGAACAGAGCCCATTGCTTTTTTGTTCGTTCCTTTCTGGTATTAACCTGATTATTCGTCATGTTTTTTGCTGCGGCAGATACCGGAGATAATTACAGCTCTGCTGCCAAGTCCTATAAGAATGAATGCACCAATAATGCTCATAATTTTATTTATTGAATTATTTCCGGTCTGCGGAAGATTTGTATTGACTTTTGTTGTAATAGTTGAAGTGGCAGTTGCTGATGACGTTGTTGTTTTACTTGTAGTTGTAGTAACTGTTGTAGTTGTTGTAACTGTTGTAGTGGTGGTTGTTTGTGTAGTTCTTGAAGTTGTCGTACCAGTAGCAGTCGTTGATGATTTTGTTGCTGTTGAAGTAGTTGTTGTAGCAGCAGTAGTAGTTGTGGCGGTGGTCGTTGTCGTTGTTTTTATCGGCGCTGCTTCAAGTTCAATATTATTTTTCACCAGCTTATTATTATAAACATATTTCAGTGATTCTTCTGCTGCGCTTGCATTGAAAGCAACGTCATTTCCTGATTTATCAGATACTATGATACATCCTATATTCAGGGGAGCTTCATTTAAAAATGATTCTGTTCCTGACATATAGATATTAAGACAGTCTGAATCTTCATTGTAACGATATTCTGAAATTTTAACGTTATTATCATCGTTGAATTTGAAAGATACATCAGCTTCAGACTCTGTTTCGATATTCAGACTTAACTGAAGAGTGTTAACTCCATCCTTGTCCTCACTATTGCATATCAGTGTTACATATCCCGAATCATCAATTTTAACCTGGTTGTCGGTTTCAGCGGCAGCTGTATCTGTCGGGCGGACTATGCATAGAATCAATGCTAATAATGCGCCTGTTAAAATCTGTTTAATCATAATTTACTCCTTTGCAGTTTTTTAATTGCTGTCAAGTGTGATAAGCGGGAGTTTATCCGGTACTGTTTCAAACAGCGAATCGCTGACCAGACGCTGTCCTTCGTTTGTAAGAGCATTATTTACTCTGTAAAGTTCTGCACGTACCATTTCAGGATTTTTCATATTGCTCATCTGATCCGGCTCTATCCAGTATATCCATGTACCGTCGGATACGTTTGCGATATTTCCCTCATCCGGAACATCTGCAAGAATGATCTGTTGAGCCTTTATATTATTTTCATCGTCAGTACCGCCTACGATATTACCGTCTGCATCATAAAGCAAAACTACGTTGTAAGCTGGGTTACCCTTGTATGAACCCGTAAATACGAGTGAGTTCTTAGGAATAACATCACTGGAATTCTCCCCATATTTGAAATCCTTGCTCAGAATTCCGATAACTGTTGATGTATCCTTATCAGTTCTGCGGAAGTCGACATTATCTCCTGTTGCTCCGAGAATATCAAGTTCAGTTATAGAAACAGATTTTCCCTTCTGATCTTTCAGAAGAAGTTTCACTGACGATGTGGAATAAGTGCTGATATATTTATCATCATCGTTTGCAAAATAGACGATTTCGCTTCCTTTAAACGATCCCTCTGCTGTCATGATCCAGTCATTGTTTTCCAGCACATAAATTTCGTATGCACCAATGTTTTGATCGCCGCCTGACGTATATTTGAGACCTGTAATTGTAAGCATCTGATTAAAATCAATAATGATTTCAGCGCTTTCATTGTCTATAACAGGAGCATAAATCGTGCTGCTGTCATTGTCAATCGCCTGTTTTGCCGGATCGTTCTTAACCTGCTCACAGGGCATTTCATCGGTTGCGTCGGTAAATGTTGAATCTGAGGTCAAACCGTAAGTTGTGATGCTCCAATTGGATTTGTCTATGCTTCCGTCATGTTCAACCTTAACCATTTTCGTTGTATATACTGCCGAGCGGTTAAGGTATTGGTCGATAAGCGTTACTTTATAGAACACGGCACGGTTATTCATTGTTGTAACTATATCTGTGAATTCTGAACCTGTGGAAAATCCTACAGGAATTTCCTCTGTTTTTCCACCGGATATAGTACAGCGGATAACTTCATAACCAAGTATATCATTTTCAGGAATATCTGTGGGAGTAAATGTCAATTTAACATGATTTGCTTCCTTACCGATATTTACTGAAACATTCTTTACAGCGCCGACAGAACAATCTGTACCAAGAACACCGCCTTTACCTTCCAGAGCGTAGATACGGGAATCGTCATTAGCATAAAAGATCGCACGTGTTTCCTTTTCAAACTGACAGGCATATTCTATCGTTTCTTCGTCCGGAGTTTTTCCCCAGCGTTCAAAGAATTCAAGTATATTCTTTTCTGCAGCTGCGCATGAAAGACGCATAAGATTCTGATCTGTATTATTGCCAAGTATCAGAGCTGTTCCGCCGGGAGCAGGAGCAGATTTCGGATTTCTTGAATAGGTATCAACTCTTGCATAGAACAGATTATTTAACTGTTCAGTATAATCTGAGTAGGTCTTATAATTGAGTCCCTTGTCATATGCAAGGTGAAGCTGCCAGTACAAACCAAGCTGAGTCGCTCCGTTTGGTGAATTTCCCTTTGTACCGGATGTTACTTTGCTGAAAATATTGCTGTAATTAAATCGCATACCTGCATTGGTATCTTTTGCCTGAGCAAGCTGTGCATAATAATTGTTAGTTATTTCTGCTACAGAATATCTGCGCTGATCGAGGCAGTGACCGATTTCATGAGCAATTCCCCATCCGAAATAGCGTCCGCTTATATATTTGCCGTTTTCATCTGAAACAACGGGAACAGAGTTTATCATTCCCTTTGTTTCGTTCCATTCGATACCAATATGGTTTCCTGCCGCATACATAAATGCTCCCGAGAACATCCGCTGATAGCGTATATTCAGATGACTTTTTGGAATCTGATTAAGTTCGGACGGTGCAGATGCATTAAGTCCCTTATGCTGATAGAACAGATGCATCATATCTTCCATTGCTTTCATTGAATCAAGAATAGTTTTTGCACGTTCCTCAGCGCTGCTGCTTCCCGAACCGGCAAGTATCTGCTGAGCAGGGAGAGAAAGCATCATAGTGTCAAGCATGATATCGGATGCACCCAGAATGCAGTTTCTGCTGTTCCTACACCAATCGTGAGTTTTGAACAGTCTGCTATAAGGTTTAAAATCTCCTCATACCCGGTAAAATTATCCGATGTGCTGTCCGCATAGGAAAGCGTCTCTCCCGCAGCTTGCAATGTAACCTCATCCGCCGTCAGCGTAATCTCCACATGATACGTTTCTCCTGTTTCTGCAAGTGCCGCCCAGTCGGTACTGCCAGCTAACGCCGGACTATTGATATCTGCCCAGTGCACATCCTCTCCGCCCATATCGTTGTAGCAGATATACGGTGCACTCTGAATGGAAACCCTTGCTCCTGTTGTCTCGTCATAAAAACTGAAAAGCCCGTCCCATCCATTTTTCACTGCATCCGATGCAAACAGGATGTCATAAGAAATCTCTATTTTTTCAAGTTCTGCACCTGCTGCCGGATTATCCAGATATAAAATTCCATCGCTCTTTTGAATTTTCCAGCTATTTTCAGAAAGCACTACGATGGAACCCGTCTCCGTGTCACCACTGCTGTCATCTGAATCGTCCGTATCGTCATTTCCGCTCTCTGTCGTATTACTGCATACCGCCTTCGCAGAAAAATTCTTTATGGTTGCAAGCTCCGTGTTCCAGTAGGCAGTCTGTGCAAGTCCGACACCAAAGGTAAAGGTATCACAGTCACTGATAAAAGAAAGAATCTCTTCTGCCGTCACATCAGATGAACTTGAAGCCTCTGACAGTGAAAGCTCCTCTCCGTCGATTGCAATCGTAACGCCATCCTTACGGATTCTGATGCTTACTTCATAGTCCTGCCCGGTTTCTGCCGAAGCTGCCCAGTTGGTTCCACCGCTTGCCACATTGTTTGGATTGTTCAAATCCATCCAGGTTCCGCTTCCGCTGTTAAAGCAAAGATACGGATTCGTCTGCATGGAAACCCTGCCGCCGGAAGTTGTCTGATAGAAGCTGAAAATGCCATCCCAGCCATTTTTTGCGGCATCCGATGCAAATTGAAGCGTATATTCCAAGTCCATTCCGAGAATCTCTTTTCCTGCAAACGGATTGGTTCTTGTGTCAAGATAATCAGTTGTAGTTAAGTCTATCTCATCCTCGGACAATTCGACAAGATTCGGGCTGCTCGCAATCACAATGTTGCTTAAGGTACAAAGCTCTGTCCACCAATAGGAGGTCACCGCCTGTCCCACTCCCCAGGTAAGCATGTCGCAGTCGGAAAGCGCATCTAACAATAATTTATAAGTAGAGTCTGAATTTGCCTTTGCCACACTGACTGCAATCGTTTCCCCGTCTACCGACATCGTCACACCGCTTGTGGTAATTAAAATCTCAACCCGGTAATCTGTTCCGGTCTCCGCCGTAGCCGCCCAGTTCGTTCCACCGTTTGCCGTATTATTCGGGTTGTTCAAATCCATCCAGTTGCCATCTCCGGCGTTAAAACAAATATACGGATTGGTCTGCACGGAGATTCTTCCGGACGTCGAGGAATTGAAAAAGCTCATCACGCCATCCCAGCCGTTTTTTGCGGCATCCGATGCAAAATTAATCGTATAGGCGAGATACAGGCAGTCTGTCTCCTCTCCGTAAAACGGATTTTCCTCATAGGTAATGGCATCACTTGACGCAAGCGTCACCTCATCCTTTTCATACCATACCACTGCATGTGCGGTACTCGAAGAAGCCGTCGTTGTCTCCGCATAACACTCTACATTACTGATGGTACAGTTTGCCTCGTCATTCCCGACGGATGCCCACCAGGAGCCGTACCCGAAATACAACGTTTCCGCGCTTTCATTGAGCCATTTTAATACTTTTGTGTAGTCCGTCAGCGTGCCGCCGCCATTTTCCGTAGAAATAATTTCTTCATCATACACCAGCGTTCCATCCACATAAACGCCAAAACCATCCTGCAAAAATTCCAATTTCACATGGGCACCATCGCCGATGTAATCCTGCACAAGCGCCCAGTCTTTTATATTTGCATCGAAATATCCGCCGGTCGCATTATAGCCGAGATAGGAACCCGGGGTAAAATAAAGCCGCCCGCTTCCAAGAAATGCAAGAATTGTTCCAAGCATATGTAAATCGCCTGTTTTTTCCACATCAAACTCCACACTGACACCA
>UQXS01000014.1 GCA_900545125.1 uncultured Ruminococcus sp. | reverse complement strand
GGATTATTACCTTATTGATACATTTGATGAATCTCAGAATCCTGACTATTATAAGGCAATTCTCGATTCACATATCAACAATGCCTGCGAAGATGTCAAAAAGGCATATATTGAATCAGATATAGATAATCCCATGCACCTTTTCCTCGTTATATCCTCAGCGCCAAGCATGGTAAGCTTCAACGACAAATATTACAGCGGAACCAGAGAATACATTGATAATTCAATATATGATGCGAATATCAATGAGGAAATCGAAACAGATAATATAGATATAACACGCTGCGTTACAGCATCCATGAAATTCGTTTCCGAATGCATGGACTCAGAATTTATTAAAAGCGAAGAATTTGCAGCCTATAACAGCAGAATATATATGACCACCACATCTCAGTATAATGATAATAAAAAAATCATTATCTACAACGTTCTGACAGATGAAATAGAAGGCTTTTGCAATTTCTATTATAACGATGCATGGTGACAGATGAATTATTACAAATACATTGATTAATGTAATAAAATTATTACAAAAAAAATACAAAATTCAGACGATTCCGTAATAAGACACCGAAAGGGTTGACTTTTTTTCAGAATGCTGATAAAATAAATATGATGCGATTTTTTGCATTAATTTCATTTATTAAGGAGGAGCTGCTTTGGGAGAACGCAAATTCTGCTATAAGTGTATGGAAAAATATGATGATGGTCTCCATATATGCCCTCACTGCGGATATGACGAAACTACACCGGCTAATTCTGCATACATAACGCCGGGAACACTTCTTCACGACCGATACCTTGTGGGTATCCTTCTTGAATACAATGGAGAAGGCGCAACATATGCCGGCTATGATGTTTCGACCGGATGTAAGATCCTTTTAAGAGAATATATGCCGATAAATCTCTGTACACGTGTAAAAGGCAAGGCAACTATCAGCGTAAACTATAACGATCTTGCCAAATATAAGGCTTTCATGGCAGAGTATACCGAGCTTAACAAATCTCTTGCAAGACTGAGAAACGACTCGAATATAAACCCTGTTCTTGATATGTTTGCGGAAAACAATACCACATATACCGTCTTTGAACACATCGACGGCGTAAAAATGCTTGATTTTCTGAAAGAAAATGCCGGCGAACTGAGCTGGGAACAAGTATCAAAACTCTTTCCGCCGCTGTTCACAACTATCGGCAGACTTCATAACGCAGGTATCATTCACCGTGCCATCAGCCCTGATACGGTATATATTACCACTAAGGGTGAACTCAGACTTTCAAGCTTCTGTATTTCCGCTGTAAGAACAGCAGATGCAGGTCTTGAATACGAACTTTTTAAGGGCTACGCCGCCCCCGAACAGTATTCTGCAAGCAGCAGCAGCCGTCAGGGATCATGGACTGATGTCTACAGTGTATGCGCCCTGATATACCGTGCACTCACCGGATGTATGCCCGATGATTCCGTTGACCGCACCAAACATGACGATCTGCATGAACCGCATCTGCTCAATCCGCAGATTCCACAGCACGTTTCACGTGTTATTATGGACGGCATGAACCTCAACGGGCGTGACCGTATCCAGACGATAACCGAACTCGTAACAAGGCTCTTTGAACATCCTGCACCTGTAAGACACACGGGAACGATTCCTGTTCCTGCACGGATGCCCGAAGAGCAGCCAGCGAATTATGCGGCAAATGAAGTTCAGCCGGAGTATAATATCCGGCAGCGTCCGGTTCAGAAACCTGTATCACCTGTTCCGCCTCCGCAGCCGGTCAGGAATTACGTTCCGCCAAGAAACGATGAAAACGACGGCTACAGATATGAAAAGGTCAACACTGTAGACAGGATAAAAATTCCGATCATAATTGCTATTCTTCTGCTTGCTATCCTGCTTATAATCATTGTTGTCATCTTCAACATCCTTGGCATAGGCGGAGGAGACAATTCTTCCGACACTCTCAACAACAACAGCACCGTCACGGACAACGTTGTGTCGGGAACTACAGATCCTACTGCAACAACTCTTCCGGACGACATTGAAATGCCCGATCTTGAAAGACGTTTCTTTGAACTGACAAAGGAAAAATATCAGGACAGCTTTGTACTTGATCCCGAATACGAATATAATGACGAGTATGATACGGATATGATATTTGAACAGGATATCGAACCGGGAACAATGATATCAAAGGGAACAGTCGTGACAGTTAAAGTCAGCAAGGGCAAAGAATCCGCAATTATCCCGGATTATGCAGACTGCACTGTTTCCGAATACAAAAATCGTCTTGAAAAAGCCGGTATATCCGACTTCAACTATCAGTTTATCGCTTCAAAGAACTCCTACGGAAAACCGAATTCAATAATCGAGCTTCAGGTTGAGGGAAAAACAATAACAGTCGGTTCGTTCTTCAGCAACAAGGAAGGCAAGAAACTTACGGTCTACTACGTGCCCGAAGAAGGCGGCGAAGCACAAACTACCGCTTACTCTCAGACTACAGAACCGGTAACTACACAAACAACAGTTGCTACTACAGCTCCAATTACAACAACTCCTCCGGTTACCGAGCCCCCCGTTACCGATCCTCCGGTTACTGATCCTCCAGTTACTGATCCTCCGGCAACAACTCCTCCGATGGTAACAGATACTCCCCCCGATAATCCGGAATTCGGAGAATGGTAATATAAACGATACTAAAAAAGCTTCCGCATCATTTCTGGTGCGGAAGCCTTTTATTTGCTTTCACTGTAACGTTCTTCTATCCACTTTATCATATTGGCAAATCCTGTCTCGGAACGTTCAAATTCCTGCCTGTGCTCTATCTTAGCTTTCATGGAACAAAGCCGTCCATGCCATGTCATGGCTTCAAGTTTTTCTCCGGTGATGATCTTATAGGCAAAATCTCCCTTGCTGCCGGAATAATTATTTCCGCTGTCAAAGTAGTAGAACTTCGGTATCTCAAAAACTGTCGAAACACTTGGCATTTCATCACCCCCGATTTTCAAAGAAGCTTACGGCTTCGTCCAGCGAATCATATACGGCACTGAGCAATGGCAGTATATCTTCATCCGGCGGAGTCAGATCAGGTATCATAACCACATGGCATCCGGCAGAATGCGCCGATCTTATACCGTTCGGCGAATCCTCAAAGGCAGCGCAGTTTTCCGGAGGAAGTCCAAGTTTCGCAGCCGCAGCAAGGTAGATATCCGGTGCAGGCTTGCCGTTAAATATCATATCTCCCCCGACCACTGTATCAAAGTAAGTCAGTGCGCCTATCCTTTCAAGCATTTTCTTTGCCCTTTCAGTGGGAGTAGCTGTAGCAACTGCTGCTTTTATTCCCCTGTCCCGCAGATAATCCAACATGGTAAAGAGACCTTTTTTTGTATCTATTCCATATTCTTCGATATATGCATCCATAAGTTCGGTACGATGTTCACGCACCTGAACGCAAGGAAAATCTTCGCCGAAAATACTTTTCAATCTGACATTAGCAAGTTTTCTTGCCATACTGCGTATTCCGAAAACGTGCTCCTCAGTCATATTATAGCCGAAATCCGCCGCCGACTGCCGCCAGAAACGAACGTAAAGCTTTTCCGTATCAACAAGAACGCCGTCCATGTCAAAGACGGCGCCTCTTAATTCTTTATCAGCCATAGATCACCAGTTTATCATCCAGTCGTACATACCTTCGTACTGACGTGCCGAACTGTTCCATGAAAAGTCTGCTTCCATGCCTCTCTTGACCATTTTGTCCCACTGATCCCGGTGATTATAATAAATATGCTTAGAGTAGTTGATAACGCCCAGCATTTCATCGCCGTTATAGTTTGCAAAGGAGAATCCCGTGCCTGTTCCGTCGAATTCATTATAGGGCTGAACGGTATCTTTAAGACCTCCGGTTTCTCTGACAATCGGAACTGTACCATATCTCAAAGAGATAAGCTGAGTAAGTCCGCACGGCTCAAAGAGTGACGGCATAAGCATGGCATCAGCTGCGGCATAGAGCTTATGTGCAAGAGCATCGGAATAAAGGATATTTGCAGATACTCTCTCCGGATACTTCCACTGATAATGTTTAAACATATTCTCATATCTCGGGTCGCCTGTGCCTATCACAACAAACTGCGTAAATTCATCGCAGATACGCTCAATGGCATAGTTCACCAGATCAAGTCCCTTCTGATCGGTAAGGCGTGAAATAATAGCTATCATATACTTATTCTTATCAACGGGAAGTCCAAGCTCAGCCTGAAGCTTTTCCTTATTGACAGCCTTTTGCTTAATGAAGTTATTTGAATTGTACTCTGCAAAAATCTGCTTGTCGTTGGACGGATCAAATACTTTATAATCAATACCGTTTACAATTCCTCTAAGCGAAGCGGAACGGGCACGAAGAAGTCCGTCAAGCTGCTCGCCATAGAAAGGATACTTGATCTCCTCCGCATATGTTTCGGATACCGTTGTAATATAGTCGGCATAGACCAGACCACCCTTGAGCATATTCGCATCCTTATGGAACTCCAGCTTGTCCGGAGTAAACATATAATCCGGCAGAGCGGTATGATACTTGAACGTTTTGACATCCCATACGCCCTGAAATTTCAAGTTGTGTATGGTCATGATCGTTTTAGTCGAACTGTAAAAAGGATTTGTTGCAAAAGAAGTATGAAGAAATACAGGAATAAGTGAAGCCTGCCAGTCGTGACAGTGAATAATATCAGGACGGAATCCGATAACAGGCAGGATGGCAAGCACTGCCTTGCAGAAAAAGGTAAAACGCTCAATATCCCATTTAAGATCAGACGAATAAGGTGTGTCGCACTTAAAGTAATACTCGTTATCCACAAAATAGAACTTTACTCCGTTGTATTCATATTCCATGATGCCGACGTGCTGATTTCCCTCATGCATACCGAAATCCATATAAAAATGAGTAACATATTTAAAAGCATTTCTGAATTTTTCCGGAATACACGTATAAAAAGGCATAATCACCCTTACGTCATATTTGCCGGAATCGATATACTGGGGCAGAGCTCCCACTACATCGGCAAGTCCGCCTGTTTTGATAAAGGGTACGCTTTCTGAAGCTGCAAATAAAATATTTTTCATGCCGTTAACTCCTGACTGTAATAAATTGCAGAATCAATACAGATCTACACATATATTATATACCAAAATAAGTTATAAGTCAATAGAAAAAATGATAAACTTTGCACAACAAGCTGTAGCCAGCTTGACCGCTGTTCACGTTCTCACATGCTGCGCACGGTGTTGCCTTAAAGCAATTCAGCTATATCATAGAGCAGTCTTTCTGATTTTTCCCAGCCAAGGCAGGGATCGGTAATAGACTTGCCGTAGATGTTCTCGCCTATTTTCTGGCTTCCGTCTTCAATATAACTCTCTATCATAAGACCCTTTACCAGTTTATTTATTTCCTGACTATGGCGCATACTGTGGAGAACTTCCTTGGAAATACGTATCTGCTCCAGATACTTCTTGCCGGAATTAGAATGATTGGTATCAACAATAAGCGCAGGATTTTTCAGATCTTTCTCTGCATAGACCTGAGCAAGACGGTAAAGATCTTCATAATGATAATTCGGAAATGACTGTCCCCTGTCGTTGACATATCCTCTCAGAATAGCGTGAGCGTAAGGATTTCCGTCGCTCCTTGCCTCACTTGCCCTGTAAATAAAAGCATGGGCGTGCTGAGCAGCAGTAATGGAATTCATCATTACGGATATATCGCCGCCTGTAGGGTTCTTCATACCTACAGGGATATTAACTCCGCTGGAAACAAGACGGTGCTGCTGATTCTCAACAGAACGTGCTCCGACAGCGATATACGCAAGGAGATCGTCAAGATAGCTGTAGTTTTCCGGATAAAGCATTTCGTCCGCAGCGCTGAATCCTGTTTCTGCAAGAGCACGCATATGAAGATTTCTTACAGCAACAATGCCGCTTTTAAGATCGGGCATCGCTGTAGGATTCGGCTGATGAAGCATTCCCTTGTATCCGTCTCCGGTGGTACGTGGCTTTCCGGTATAGATACGGGGAATAATGAGTATCTTATCCTTTATTTTTTCCTGAACTTCACGGAGACGTGTTATATAGTCCAGAACGCTGTCCTCACTGTCAGCAGAACAAGGTCCTATGATAATAAGAAATTTATCTGATTCCCCCCTGAAAATCTTCTTAATTTCTTCATCACGTCTTGCTTTAACCTCAAGCAGTTCGGATGTAAGAGGATGTGCTGCCTTTATTTCTGAGGGATGCGGCAGCTGTCTGATAATATTCATTGCCATATTAAATCTTCCTTTCAAATTTAGAACCTGTCCACATAGAAATTATGTGCAGATTTTCGAGCGTAATTTTGCCGAGGGCAAGACGAAAAAGCGAAAGCATACTGACGTATGGTAAGCTTTTTCAACGCAGACATCGGCGAAATTCGCCGAAAAGACGTGCGTAACTTTCTATGTGGACAGGTTCTTATTTCAGCCAGTCAGTACCGAACCGCAAAGCCAGCTGATCGCACAGACAAAGTGCCACAGCGCTGTCGATAACGACTCTTGCCCTGTGAATTATCGCAGGGTCGTGGCGTCCGTTGATAACAAGAGTGGTATTCTCCGATGTATTTAGATCTACGGTTTGCTGTTCCTTGTAGATCGACGGTGTAGGCTTGACCGCCGTTCTGATAATTACAGGCATTCCGTTTGAGATGCCACCAAGAATACCGCCGCAGTGGTTTGTCTCGGTGCATACAGTTCCGTTCTCGGAACGGAAAGGATCGTTTGCCTGACTGCCGGTCATATCTGCAAGACCGAATCCGTCACCAAATTCAACGCCCTTGACCGCCGGGATACTGAAAATAATATGCGCAAGCACACTTTCCAGTGTATCGAACCAAGGCTCGCCCACTCCTGCCGGGAGTCCTGTAACGGCAGTTTCAAGACGTCCGCCGACGCTGTCGCCGCTGCTCTTTGCCGCTTCTATTCCGGCGATCATCTTGTCTTTAACACTCTCGTCAAGAACAGCAAAAGCAGATGTTCCCAGCTTTTCTATATCCTTTTCCGGATCTCCGGAAAAACTGCGGTCATAAACTCCGGCACATGACAGTATGTGTGTCCCGATCCTGATATTCTTCGCCTTGAGAGCACTTATCGCAACTGCTCCGGCAGCTACAAGACCGGCAGTTATCCTTCCGGAAAAATGACCGCCGCCACGGAAATCCTGATAGCCGTGATACTTCATAAAAGCCGTATAATCAGCGTGTCCGGGACGTGCCTTATAAGCAAGCTCACCGTAATCACGGCTTCTTGTATCCTGATTTTCAATAATGAATGTGATAGGAGTTCCCGTGGTTCTTCCGTTGAAAACGCCGCTCACTATCCTCACTTTATCCGCTTCGTGACGTGCAGTGGAAATAGATCCCGAAGCTTTCCTCAGTGACATCTGTGCGGCAATAAATTCTTCATCTACCGTAACACCGGGAGCAAATCCGTCAAGAACGGCGCCGATCATGCCGCCATGACTCTCGCCGAAAATGGTGACCGAAACGGTTGAACCAAAAGTATTTTTCAAATTATTCAGCTCCTGTTTTGGAAAATATATTTATATTATACCACATATTGATATTTGTGTCAATATTGCGATATGTTATAAGCACGGCAACAGCAAAAAAATAAATGCTGCTGCCCTGACCATTTCAAAATTTACTATTGCATTTTCTGCATAATGATGTTATAATACAATTAATAATGTCAAGACAAATTATAATTGAGGAGACGTTTTTCATGAACCATAATGAAAATGATAATTCAAATCAGGATGAATCTATGCTTTTAAAAGAACTTGAAGCTTCAAAAATGATACATAAGCAGATCGCAATACTAAATTCCGCAGCCGATCTTAATGCAGCCATAGAAGAAGTTCTCATTTGTGTAGGCAGGTATATGAATGCCGAAAGAGCATATATATTTGAAGAATCCGACGGACTTTATTCAAATACTGTCGAATGGTGTGCTCCCGGAGTTCGTCCGGAAAAAGACACTCTTCAAAATATCCAGAAAGAAGATATAACATGGATATCGCCGCTTAGTGCAGGAGATTGCGTTATTATTTCTGATATAGAAAAAATAAAATCATATGACCCGTTTATGTATGATATTCTTTCAAGGCAGAACATAAAAAGTGTTATCGAAGCTCCTATCACCATTAATGGTGTTCTGTCCGGATTCATCGGAGTTGATAACGCTCCGGAAGACATAACAAGGCTTATTGCCGATTCGCTCTATCTTCTCGGTTCATTTATCGGCATCGCAATGTATAATCGCAGCGAACATGAAAAAGTTCTCATAAGTCATGCCAATATGAAAGACAGCCGTGATATGCAGAAAGAGATAATCGACTCTATAAACTGCGGAGTTATCGCCTATACTCTTCCCGATCACAAACTCCTCGCTGTCAACGATGCCGCAAAAAATATTATTGGATGCAGCAGCAGCGAGAATGCACTGGATTCATTGGTAACTTTCCTCAGAAAAAAAATTATTCCCGAAGATCGTGAGCGCATTCTCAGTAGGAAAAACATACCTCATGCGATAGGAGATGCAATTCAGTCGGCATACAAAGCCAGAGTCAACGGTAAAATAATATTCATCGAATCAACCATCAAGCTTCTGCAGTTTGCCAACGGACAAAAATATATCCTCTGTTCGCTTTTAGACGTAACAACCCAGAAGCATCTGACAAACTCCCTTGCCATGGAGAAAAAGACTTACAGAGATGCTCTGGTCGGCAACAGTGAATTCAACTTTTTCTTTGATGTCACCGAAGGAATCATACATCACGAATTTGTAACGGCTCACGGAGTAAATATAGTACGTGAACTCGACTGTACCGTTCCGGTCAGCTTTGATGAGCTCCTCAGAAAGTATACAGACGCTTTCAAGCCGGAATTTGCAGACGAATCCATGAGAAAGAATTTTACTTGTCAAGGTCTTCTGGACAACTTTAAAAACGGCATTACCAATTCCATAACGGAATACTATTCTCCGCATTCTGATACTCATATAAGAATAATGTGCCTGACTTATCTGGACGACGAAACAGGTCATATCTATGCATCAGTAATAGCATCTGATATTACCAATATCAGAAAAAAAGAACGCATACAGAAAAAAGCTCTACAGGAAGCAAATGAAAGGCTTGCCTCTGTCAATTCCGAAATAAATATACGGATAAATACCATTCTCAGCGGTATTTCCGGAGGACTTAAAATTATTAATGCCGATGACGGCTCAGGTCTCAGCTATGCCTACATCAGCGAGGGGGCAGCTGAACTTCAGGGTTATACTGTAGACGAATTTATGGATAAGTTTGCACAGGACATAACAAACAATATCCATGCAGATGACAAAAAAACAATTCTTGCCGAAGTAAAAAGACAAGTTGCTGAAAACGGTACATACAACGTAAAATATCGTGTTATTCACAAGGACGGAAGCATAAAATGGGTAATCGAACAAGGAAAGCTTATTGTTGACGAAACAAAAGAAAAGCAGTTCTACTACGCCATAATGCAGGATATCACCGAACTTGAGGACAGAAACCGTCAGCTCAATACAGCATTGTCGATACAGTCAAAAATGGCTGAGTCGCTGGGCAGCGGAATTCTTGCATATACCCTGCCGGAACGTGAAGTACTGATATTGAACCATGAGGCGAAAAAACTGTTCAGTTCTATTGGAACCAATACAGATACCGAGACAGAATCAAAAGAAAACAGTCTTGATATAATGTCAAGAATAGATCCTGTTGATATACCGGAAATACGTGACGCTGTAAAAAGTCTGAGAGAACCCGGTGACCAGGTTGAATACATATTCCATTCACTCTCACCAAACGGACGCCTTACATTCAAAACAACCACAAAACTCCTCAATCTTTTTGATGGAAAACAGCTTATTCTCAGCTCCATAACGGATATAACCCAACAGGAACTTATGGAAAAAAGACTTGAAGAAGAACGCCGCCAGTACCGCAACGCTCTTGCATACAGCAGCGAAGCTATTTTCACTATTGATCTTACCGACGGATGGCTGTATAATCATGTTTTCTTTGCTGACAACACTAATATTACCAAAAAAATTGGTATAAACGTTCCGGCAAGATACGAGAATCTGATGAATAAATGGTTCCATAAAGACAGAATAATTTCCGGATGTACTTTTCTGGATACCTTAAAATCCCGTGAAAAGATGATTACAGCTTATGAAAATGGCAAGACAATCTTTGAAGTCGAATATCACGTTCCGTCATCCGGCAAATATTATCGTGTACTGACACTGCTTTTCAAGATCTACAGCCATATCCATGTAAGCTTTGCAATTTATGATGTTACATCAAGCCGTCAGGAAAAAAGAGAGTATCAGGCAATAATTGAATCTCTCGGAAAAATATATTCCGAACTTTATCTTTTCTCCCTCAAAGATCTTGAATATATTGCTTTCAAACAGTACGACGATATGGCACTGAAAATTAATAAAAGAGGTACATATCAGCAATTATCGGAAATATACGTAAATAACTTTGTTGAAAGCGAAGACAAAAAAAGGCTGGAAGAATTCTTTGATATAGGCAGTATCAACCGGCGTCTCAAAAACAAAAACTACTGTACCATTGAATTCCGTAGAAAAAGATATGGCTGGTGCAGCATTACCGTTGTCGTATCCGAACGTGACGCAAACGGCAGCGCTGTTACTGCCGTTATAGCCGGAACCGTCATAGAAGAACAGAAGCAGGCGGAACTTGCACAGCAGGAAGCTCTGAAAGCTGCCTATGAATCAGCCAATATTGCTAATTCCGCAAAAACTGATTTCCTTGCAAATATGAGCCATGACATACGCACGCCTATGAACGCAATTATCGGTCTGACCGCCATTGCCGGTACTCACATCGACGACAGAGATCGTCTGGTTGACTGTCTGTCCAAGATAACGGTATCTTCAAAGCATCTTCTGGGAATAATCAACGAAGTGCTTGATATGTCGAAAATCGAATCAGGCAAAATGGAACTTCAGGACGATGAATTCAGTCTCCCGGAGCTTATCGATAATCTTCTTACAATGTCGAAACCGGAAGTCTCCGCTAAAAAACACGAACTGAACGTTTCTGTTATAAGTATAGAACACGAGCACGTTATCGGAGATAGCCAGCGCATACAGCAGGTATTCATGAACCTTATGAGCAACGCTATCAAGTATACCCCGGCAGGCGGAAAGATAAATCTGTATATTACTGAAAAATCTACCAACAAGCAAAAAGTCGGATGCTATGAATTTATCTTTGAAGATAACGGAATTGGCATGAGTCAGGAATATCTTAAGCATATTTTTGAACCGTTTACACGCAACCGGGATGACGCACGTGTTGAGAAAATACAAGGAACTGGTCTTGGAATGCCGATTACAAGAAACATCATTCAGATGATGAACGGTACTATAAATGTAGAAAGCAAACCTGACGTAGGAACAAGAATCACCGTTAATATCTTCCTCAAGCTCAAATCAGAAGACGAAAAAACATCTTTTGAAAAATTCATTGACCTTCCTGTTCTTGTTGCAGATGATGACGAAAATTCCTGTATATATACCTGCGAAGTTCTTGAAGAAATCGGCATGAAAGGAGAATGGGTGCTCAATGGACAGGATGCCGTAAACAAAACTGTAGAACATCATGAAAACGGCAGCGATTTCTTTGCAGTTATCCTCGACTGGAAAATGCCCGGAATGGACGGAATAGAAACTACAAGAGAAATACGGCGGCTGGTCGGCAGAAATGTACCTATAATCATTATTTCCGCCTACGACTGGTCTGATATTGAACTTGAAGCCAGAGCTGCCGGTGCAGATGCTTTCATTTCAAAGCCGCTATTCAAGTCAAGAATGATACACCTGTTCCATGAACTCACAGGCGAAAATGAAAATGAAAAAAGCACTTCCGGTCTTGAAATCTTCTCCAATGAGAATTTCAGCGGCAAACGTGCACTTCTGGTTGAAGATAATTTCCTGAATGCTGAAATAGCCGGAGAAATTCTTGAAATGACCGGTCTTTCAGTAGAATACGCAAAGGACGGCAAGGAAGCTGTCGATATCATGAGCAATGCAGAAGAAAACTATTTCAACATAATTTTCATGGACATTCAAATGCCTATAATGAACGGATATGAAGCAGCAAGAGCTATTCGGACGCTTCCGGGTAATTATGTGAAATCTGTACCAATCATTGCAATGACGGCAAACGCATTCGCAGAGGATGTAACTGCCGCTAAAAACGCTGGTATGAACGAACATATCGCAAAGCCTCTTGATCTCGATCAGCTCCTTAAAGCACTGAAAAAATGGATCAAGTAATCTTTATAAAAACTATCAGCTGATAAAATACCGCACAAAGCAGGATCTATTGCTCTGTGCGGTATTTTTTGTTAACATCTTGTAAATCAAGTCTAAAAAGCATTGATTTTTATTGAATAATATAGTATAATTATATAGATAAAAACAGAAGCACTTTTTGATCCTCGGGAGGTGAACATAATGCCGGCAAAACATGACAAAGAAATAAAAAGAATAAGCTGGCTGAAGCGCTCCATGATCTTGGGTTATGCCGCAATAATCATGCTTATTACCGTTCTCATAACAGCTCTCACCGTAAGTAAAACCGGAAGAGCATTAAAAACAAAAGTAAGCAGCATGACTTCTTCGCTTAACGTGCAAATGCAGATGAACGTTGACAGTTATCTGAAGCGTATGGAAACTATGGGAACTCTCGTATTCGCTGCCGAAGAAGTATATATGTATGACCCGATAATCGAAAACAGCAACAGCTACGAGTCTCTGCAAACAGAAAAGATAATTTCAGACAAGCTTTTTGACCTGTGCATTATGGAAAATTTTGTGGATTTCGGCATCGTCTACAGAAATAATCATATAGTCGGCAAAATCTCCAACGGTACAAAGGAACTCTTTGGTGAAAATCTTTATACCGACCTATCATCCTTTATCAATCGGCCGAGAACTAACGATGGCTGGCAAACCGGATACAACGGCAACTACAAACGCATTTACTACACCAAAAAAATAAATGAAAATGCTCTTCTGGTCATTTCTTTATACGCCACAGAATTAAAAAATGTTCTGGAACATTCACAAAGCACAAACGATGTAACTATCCGTCTCATTGACGACAATTTCGGTATAATCTACTCATCCGATATCGAAGAAATCGGCGGAACACTCCCCGATTCCATTCGCTCCAGAATTGAGGATATAAGCGCCTCAACAGTAATGGATGACAAGTACCTCGTTACAATGAGCGACTGCGGCGACAACTGGCAAATGCTCTGTTCTGTACCTACCGGGATAATCATGAAAGAAAAAAACGAGATCCAGATCTTCATAATCATAGTAGGAATATCAGCCATGATCCTTGCCATACTGTTAAGCATTTTCCTGTCCCAGAAGATCTCCAATCCCGTAAACAATATGCTGGCTGTACTGGATACCAAAGCTCATATAGATCAGCTTACGGGAACTATGAATAAACGATCATTTGAAGAAACTATCGAAAATGCCCTTGCTTCACCATACGAAGGAAGCGGACTTGCACTGATAATCCTTGATATAGACAATTTCAAAAACGTAAATGACACCCTCGGTCACGATAACGGCGACAAAGTACTTGCAGACGTCGGCGATGTTCTCAGAGCCGTATTCCGCAGCGGCGATTTCATCGGACGTCTTGGCGGCGATGAATTCTGCGTTGGAATGAGAATGTCACTTATCAGTGACGACTACTGCCATAAACTCATAAAAAAGAAATGCGAAGAACTATGCGGAGCATTCAGAAACAAATATATGGGCGACAACCACGACTATAAGATCTCAGTAAGTATAGGCGCATCCTTTTCACCGGAACACGGAAGCGATTTCAGCACTCTCTATAAATGCGCAGATTCGGCTCTTTACAACTCCAAGCGTTCCGGAAAAGATACATACACCATTTATTCGGAGGAGCTGAAATGAAACGGAAACTATTATTGATACCTGCTGTAACCCTTACTCTTGTCACGGGCTGCGGCAATCACCACATCACCTACAATAAAAAAGAGCAGACGGAGATCTCACTCTCCTGGTGGGGAAACGACGTACGCAATGAATACACTCTTGAGGCCATTGACAAATTTGAAGAACTTCATCCCGATATAAAGGTCAATTGCAGCTATTCTGAATGGTCGGGATACAAGTCAAGATACGATATAAAAATGGTCTCCGGCACCGAAGCAGATGTTATGCAGATCAATTATTCATGGCTTCAGGAACATTCTCCAGACGGCAGCGGTTATTACGATCTCAAAAGTCTGGATGACTATGTAGATCTTACAAATTTCAGCATTGACGAACTTTCCTACGGACAGCAGAACGAAAAGATCAACGCCGTGCCTATTGCTCTGAACACCCAGACAATGTACATAAATAAAACTCTCTACACCAAATATGGACTGTCAGTGCCGGAAACATGGGAAGATCTTTTTAATGCGGCAAAGGTCATGAACGGTGAATGCTATCCTATGTCTATGACATCAAAATCTTCATGGTTCTTTATTACCGGATATGCGGAACAGATCACGGGAAAACAATTTATGACAATGAATGGCGAGTTATCATTTACTCCGGACGATATAGAACTCATGCTTAACTTCTATAAAAGGCTTGTGGATGAAAAAGTTATTCCGCAAGTAGAGTATTACGACCGTCTTGAAGTTGCTTCCGGAAAATATGCCGGAACTATGGCTTGGCTAAGTGATGCTTCAGCATACTGCGACGGCGCTGTCGAAAATGGATTTGAGATAATCACAGCCGATTATCCTCACACGGAAGATACGGTTTCCGGCAGCGGATGGTATGCAAAGCCGGCTACAATGTATGCAATAAGCAAAAATACAAGCTATCCGGAGGAATCCGCCATACTTCTTGATTTTCTGCTGAACTCTCCTGAAATGGCGGAACTTCAGGGAATTGAAAAGGGCATTCCCCTGAGCGACTCTGCACAAGGTTTTCTTGAAAGCAACGATATGCTGAACGGAATGCAGTATAACGCCTTTGTAAAAATGCAGGAATATACCGATATGCTGTCAATAATCAGTCCGTATTTTGAGAACGACGATCTTATTGACGAATTCCGTGACGGCTGCAATGCAGTTTATTACGGAAAGGCAAGTGCATCCGACAAGGCGGAAGAGCTTTATAAAAGATTCAATGAAATCCTGAGCGAAGCAAAAGAATAAAATTATCACGAGCAGTCAGGCAAAATGCCTGACTGTTTTTGTTATAACTCATCACTTGACAATTCATAAATACTGTGATATAATATGAAAATGAAAATCAATTTCAAATTTGGAGAAGAATATGAAAAAAGATTCGGGATATAATACAAGACAAAAAGAAAAACTGCTGTCCTATCTCATTTCAAATAAGGACAAACACGCAAACGTCAGCGGAATAAGCGCATATCTGGCATCAGAGGGTACTCCGGTAGGCACAGCAACTATATATCGTCAGCTCGACAGGCTGGTAGAACAGGGTCTTGTCCGCCGATACACAATTGACGGAAAAACAGGTGCGTGTTATCAGTACGTTGACAGTGCAGGCGGCTGTCATCAGCATTTTCACCTGAAATGCAAGATCTGCGGCAGACTTATCCATACAGACTGCGCTCATCTTGCAGATATAAGCAGCCATATTCTGGAACATCACGGATTTTCCGTCGATACGTCAATGACAGTATTCTACGGCGTATGCGCCGACTGCCGGGGTGATGCCAAATGAAACGTATAATATGTTTTCTTGTGATGACCGCTGCTCTGATGACAGGTCTTCTTTCAGGCTGCACCTCTGAAAAAACAAAAAGCAACGGTAAAATTTCTGTCGTAACCACCTGCTTTCCTCCCTATGACTTTGCACGGGCAGTAACCGGAG
Organism: uncultured Ruminococcus sp.; assembly: GCA_900545125.1. GTDB lineage: Bacteria > Bacillota > Clostridia > Oscillospirales > Ruminococcaceae > Ruminococcus. Next base: position 7,265 of record UQXS01000014.1, on the reverse strand, counting down.
ATACAGCCGATATAACCATGCTTCTGAGCACAGGAGCCGAAGCTCATTCCTATGAACCGACTCCACGGGATATTGCTGAGATACAGAACTGCGACGTTTTTATCTGCATAGGCGGCGAGGACGAAGTCTGGGTGGACAGCATTCTTGAAGCTATTGACAACGATTCAATGACTGTCATCCGCCTCTTCGACTATGCGGAACTTCTTGAGGAAGAAGCAGTCGCCGGAGCTTCTCCCGACGGTCACGATCACCACCACCACGATCATGACCACGAAGACGAGCATGAACACGACGGCGAAGTAAATGAAAATCACGCCGACGGTCATATCTGGACTTCTCCTGAAAATGCCATACGATGCGTTCAGGCTATCGAGGACGCTTTTTGTGAAAAATACAGCGATAATTCTGAATTCTACCACAGCAACAGTGAGGAATACATCCGGCAGCTGGAACAGCTTGACAGCGATTTCCAAAAAATAACTGAAAATGCCGATGAAAATGTAATCATTGTCGGGGACAGATTTCCTTTCCGCTATCTTGCACATGAATATGATCTTGAATATTTTGCGGCATTCAGCGGATGCAGCTCCGAATCCGAACCGTCAGTGTATACTATGGCTTTTCTTATCGACGAAATTCTGGAGCATAACGCCGATACGATATTTTATCTTGAATTTTCAACCAAAAAACTTGCAGAAAAACTCTGCGACGCAACCGGAGCAAAAATGCTGCCGCTTAATTCTTGTCACAATGTTTCCAAAGATGATTTCAACAACGGAGTGACTTATATTGATCTTATGTATGAAAATCTGGAAAATCTGAAGGAGGCTCTTTCGTGAAAAAAATACTTGAATGCAGCAACTTAAACGCCAGTTACGACGGTTCGGATGTCCTAAGCGGACTGAGCTTTTCCCTCAACGAGGGAGACTACCTTTGCATACTCGGCGAAAACGGTTCGGGCAAAAGCACGCTTGTGAAATGTCTGCTCGGAATAAAAGCTCCGGACAGCGGCAAAATAATTCTGGGTGACGGACTTAAAACATCAGATATAGGCTATCTTCCGCAGCATACAAATCTGGCGGCAGGATTCCCTGCGACAGTCGGTGAAGTAGTGATTTCCGGCTGCCTCGGCAGAAGAGGACTGCGTCCGTTTTATTCCTCAAAGGAAAAAGAAGCGGCACGTAATGCCATGAAACGTCTCGGAGTTGCAGATCTTGCAGACAGAAGCTGCCGTGAGCTTTCAGGAGGTCAGCAGCAGCGGATGTTCCTTGCAAGAGCAATGTGCGCCGCAAAAAAGCTTTTGCTTCTGGACGAGCCTGTTACAGGACTTGACCCCACTGCCACATCGGAAATGTATCAGCTTATCGGCGATCTTAATAAAAACGACGGCATGACGATTATAATGGTATCTCACGATGTAGTGAGATCACTGGAGTGCGCCAACAGGATCCTCTGTCTGTGCAGCCGGGATCACAGCTTTTTCGGCACTCCGGAAGAATACGCAAATTCCCACATAAGCAGCAGATTTTTAGGAGATTGAACCATGACGGAAAATATCAGAATAATGTTTACACCGGAATTTTTCAGAGCAATACTTCTTCCGGCTCTTATAGGAGGACTGGCAGTGACAATATGTTCATCGCTGCTGGGCGTCACCCTTGTCCTGAAAAGGTATTCAATGATCGGGGACGGACTGTCCCACATAGGCTACGGTGCTCTTTCGGTAGCTGCCGTAATGAATCTTGCGCCATTGAAAATTGCGCTTCCGGTAGTAATAATCGCAGCGTTTATACTGCTTCGTCTCAGCGAAAACAGCAAGATCAGCGGCGATTCTGCAATTGCATTGTTTTCTACAACGGCGCTGTCAATAGGTATTCTTGTTTCCTCGAAAGCAGGCATAACAAACGATGTCAGCCATTATATGTTCGGCAGTATTCTTGCCATGAGCAAAAGCGATGTAATACTCAGCGTGGTTCTTTCCGTTATAGTGATAGCGGCGTTTATATTCCTGTACAACAGAATATTTTCGGTAACTTTCGACGAGAACTTTGCACGTGCTACAGGCGTAAACGCAGGGATATACAACATGATTTTCGCTGTACTGACCGCCGTGACCGTGGTTCTGGGCATGATGATGATGGGCTCTCTGCTTATTTCCAGTCTTATAGTTATTCCCACACTGACGGCGATGTGTATATGCCGCAGTTTCCGTGGTGTCGTGCTTACGGCGGGAACTGTTTCTGTTGTCAGCTTTCTTATAGGAATGTTCATGTCGCTGCTGTTTAATACAGCTCCCGGAGCAAGCATTGTAATTGTAAACGTATTCTTTTTCCTGTTTTTCAGCCTTCTGGGGACAATCTGCCGGAAAAGATCCTGACATCCTCAGTTTCGTTTTCCGGTATGCTCACCGGAACAGGTTCTGCGGGAACATAAATCTTTGTATCATCACTGCACATTGCAAGATCACCTTTTTTCTTAATATTATTTGAACACCGTTTATTATTTCCGGTTGTTATAAAATTATTCATGGATTATTTTACGCTGTCAGCTAATTGACGATAAATAAAATTCCCATTTTATGCAAACTGCCGAATTTTCCCTGAAAACCGAAAAATATGTCAGATGCATATTGACATTGTGAAAGTTTTGTGATAATATCAACATATGGCAATCTCTAAAAACCTGTTTGGTTAAACAACCGTCAGACAGGTGCATATTGAAGCATTCCTGATTTTTGAAAAAAGGTTTTTAGAGGTTGCCATATAATAAAAATATGGAGGTCATTTACTATGGCATTTTGCAAACATTGTGGAACACAGTATCCCGACGGTGGTTCATGTCCGAACCCTGCTTGTCCCGGAGCTCAGCAGCAGGCACCTGTACAGCCTGACAATCAGCCCGGAAATCCTCTCGACGGTGGCTTCAACGACGCTATGGCACACGTAAAAAAGAACAGCGGCGCTATTATCGGTGCAATTGTTGGTGTTATCGTTCTCATTCTTATTATTGTTTTCCTTGGCGGTCATACAGGCGCAAAGGGTGCAGCCAATAAGTATGCTAAAAATGTTTTCAAGAAGAACGGTTTTAAGTCTGTAGCAAAAGTAACAATGCTTGACGATGCATACAAAGAATACAAAAGCGATGATGATTTTGACGAAGATAAAGATGCTTATAAAGATGGAATCGAAGCAATGAAAGACAATGATGTTAAAATCAAGGTTAAATCAGTAAAAAAAGTCGGCAAACTTAATACAAAAGAGCGCAAACAGGCAAAAGCTATTTTCAAGGATCAGGCTGAGGACTACGATGTTGATGATGATATTGAAATAAAAAAAGGTTATGAGTATAAAGTTAAGGTTAAAGTAAATGCTGACGGTGATAAGTCAACAGAAACATTTAAAATTTGGGTTGTTAAAGTAAAAGGAGACGGCTGGAAAGTTATTGACAGAGAAGGTATGAGCAGTGCTATTGCATTGCTTGGCGGTCTCAGTAATCTTGATTTAAGCGACCTTGACGATTACGATTTAGATGATTTTGATTTCTGATTAATAACAAATTTATCCGGAGTGTAAAAACTCCGGATTTTTTGTTGACATTGTGACAATTATGTGATAAAATATATATTATTATATAATTTGCAGATTTTTGCGAATATTAAGGAGGTTTTTATGGACGATATCAGAGACAACAACACTTCCGGCGCATCTGAACAGACTACCGGACAGTACGGTCAACAAGGACAATATGGGCAGTACGGTCAGATTCCCGAAACGCTGCCGCCGGCAGTACCGCCAAAAAAGAAATCACCATTGCCTGTAATAATCACTGTACTTGTACTTGTTACTATATTTGGCATTGCTATCGCAACACTTGCGCCGTCATATATGCAGGCAAGAAAATTCGGAAAGGCAATTGTAAACGGAGAGAATCTTGACGATGCAATTGAACTGGCTTTTCCGGAAAAGCTCACCGAAGGAAACGACGATATGCATACGCTCTGTGAGAGTTCTATACAGCAGATTTCCGATGAAATTGTAAAAAAGGGAAATGCTTCCTTTCTCAATGTAAAAACCGGCAAGAAAATCAAATCAAAGGATTGCAGGAATATTGAAGAATTTTACAATTTTCTATTTAAAGTCGCAGGTATAGACGAAGAAGTCAAAATCCAGAAAGGCTATGAATACAAGATACAATTCAAGGCAGGCGGAAGTAAATATTATGCTAAATGTGTTCTTGTAAAAATGAAAGGCGAAGGCTGGAAAGTATTCCCCGATTCATTGGATTCATTGGATGAAATAACAGCATATCTGAAAGAAATATCAGATTATCTGAAATAATCACGTTTTCAACCGGATATAAAAAACCGCACATCTCTGTGCGGCTTTTTTATGCACTTCTGAGCTTTTTTCCAGCCCGGAAAACCTTTTCTCTTCCAGTCTTACTGCGAAGAATTACTAAAAATGCCACACCGTTGAGCAGAACTGCTCCGAGCCATGCAGCCGCTTCTGCCCATGCTGTCGCCGTAAATCCTGTCGTAGGAACAAATATAATAATAACTCCTATTCTCAGCACCATTTCAAGTATTCCCGAACACATCGGGATAAGCGGATAACTCATCCCCTGCACTCCGCTTCTGAAAACAAAGAGGAAATCTACAAATATCAGCATAACACCGCTGATAGGCAGATATTGAGCAGCAAGACCTATCTGCTCACTTCCGTTGAGCATCAGAGCTGAAATCTGTCTTGGGAAGAACACCATAATAGAACCAAATATCAGATATGCTATGAATGAAATAGTCAGGCATACACGAAGAGCTTCTTTTATACGGCTGTATTTCTGTGCTCCGTAATTCTGGCTTGTAAACGATGACATGGTAAATCCTGCGGTGCAGGCAGGCTGCATAAACATATTGATAAATTTACTGCAAGCAGAATATGCCGATGTATAGGCAACTCCAAGACCATTGACAAAATACTGGATAACCATACATCCAACAGCTGTAATTGAATTCATAAGAGCCATGGGAATGCCGTTTTTCAGAAGATCTGCACTGAGACGTACATCCGGCGAGAAATCCTCACGGCTGAGACGGAGAATATCCAGTTTGCGAAGCTTTGAATAGCAGACGGCTGCCGATATTACCTGTGCAAAAACCGTTGCGAAAGCTGCTCCCTCAACGCCTGTTTTCAAAACAAATATAAAGAAAGCATCAAGAAAAATATTGATAACAGTGGAAATAATTATAGCAGTCAGCGGTGTGCGGCTGTCGCCGAGCGCACGCAGTATTCCGGAACACATATTATATGCGATCGCAGCCGCCAGCCCTCCGAAAATTATGTAGCCATATATCAGACTGTCTTTCATGATAGTGCTGTCTGTCTGCAAAAGTTTCAGCACTGATCTCAGAAACAGTACACTGAAAGCAGTAAGCACAATTGTTATTATAGCCGCAAGCTTGATCGAAGCGGCAGTGGTTCGCCGCATTTTAGCGTAATCTTTTGCGCCGAAACTCTGGGCGATAAGAACGGAAAAACCGTTTGAAAGTCCAAGTGAAAATCCGATTATCAGAAATGTCAGTGAGGACATATTACCAACGGCGGCAAGAGCATCATCGCCAAGACCTTTCCCGACGATTGCCGTATCTGCTATCGAATAAAGCTGCTGGAGCATATTTGTGACAAGCATAGGAAAAAAGAACGCAAGTATAAGCTTTGAAACTTTTCCCTCGGTCATATCAGAAGTTCTTGACATAAGGTATTCCTCCCTGATTAATTTACTATATTATAATCACGAAGAGAGTTTTTTTATATCAAAAGTATTGCTTTTTTTGCAAAAGTATGGTATTATCTACTAAAGATTTTATTGCCGGAGGTCAGAATTATGAATACCAATCGTGATCTTAATTACAGACTGTTTATCCATAAAGAAAGCAATTTTATCCGCACGGATATCCACACGGAATACGAACGATATGCGACTATACGCAGCGGCGATGTGGAAAAAGTCAGGGAGAATTTCGAGAAAATAAAAGGTAATTTTGAGGAGGGAAAAGGCGTTCTTTCCGATGATCCCGTCAGAAATACCATTTATCATCTTGTAGTAGCCGGAGCACTTATTGCCCGATTCTGCGTCGAGGCAGGCATGGAACAGGATGTGGCATATACTCTGACTGACATTTACATCCGTAAGGCTGACTGCTGCAAGAGCACGGTTGAAGTGATTGATCTGCTGGAAGAAATGCAGCTTGATTTTGCCGCACGCATGAGAGATCTCAGAAAGGCAAATGCCATATCCATTCACGTAAGACGATCTATAGACTATATCTACAACCATCTTCATGAACTGATAACTCTCAAGGAACTCGCCAATAGAGAAAAATTGAATCCAAGCTATTTTTCAAGGCTTTTTCTGAAAGAAACAGGATATACGGTAAAGGGATATATTACTCAGGCAAAAATAACTACGGCAAAGAATATGCTTAAATATTCTGATTTTTCAATTCTTGAAATATCCCTTTCATTAGGATTCTGCACCCAAAGCGCATTTACGACGGTCTTCCGCAAAAATACCGGACTGACTCCGGCAAAATACCGGGACATATACTACAATGACAATATCGACGGCAACAAATAAAAAGCGCAGCTTGTTATAGCTGCACTTTTACTATCTTACTTTCATATTTCTTTCGATCTCACGTTTTGCATCTTTCTTTGCAGCGGCATCACGTTTATCATAAAGTTTTTTTCCTTTGCAGAGTCCGAGCTGCATTTTGACCTTTGAATCCTTAAAATAAAGGCTCAGCGGTATAAGCGACAAACCATCCTGTTTGACGATGCCGAAAAGCTTATTGATCTCTCGGCGGTGCATAAGGAGCTTTCTTACTCTCATGGGATCACGATTAAAAATGTTTCCCTTTTCATACGGTGAGATATGCATTCCCTTTACCCAGAGTTCGCCCTTATCAATAGAACACCATGAATCCTTCAGATTGACGCTTCCCTGACGAATGGATTTTACTTCTGTTCCGACCAGTTCAATTCCGGCTTCATAAGTTTCAAGAACAAAATAATCATGACGTGCCTTCCGATTCTCGGCGATAGTCTTCGTTCCCTTTGAACGCATTGTATATACAGCTCCCTTCAGTTTGTCATGGTATTATTATACATTATAAAACAGGGATTGTCAAGCCGGATAAAATAAAAGCAGCAGCATTTACTTTTATAGGGGGACGCTGTCCCCCTTACCCCCTGCCCAAGGGGAAT
>UQXS01000013.1 GCA_900545125.1 uncultured Ruminococcus sp. | reverse complement strand
CAGCTGATGCTCCGGATACTGGAAAACAAGCCCCACATGGCTGCGGAGCTCTTTCATGGAATATCCCTCTTTATAAATACTCTCTCCGTTATAAAGGATATCTCCGCTCGTTGCCTTTAAAAGTCCGTTTAAATGCTGGGTCAGGGTTGATTTTCCGGATCCGGTATGTCCGATGAGACCGATAAACTCGCCGTCATGGATCGTGAGATTTACATCCTTTAAGGCATACTGCTCAAAGATCGTTCCCTGCCCGTATATACGATTCAAGTGTTTAATTTCGATTGCCATATTTCCACCATTTCTCCACTATTTTAAGAGCGGAACAAGTTCGTCCACAAGCTCGTCGATGGAAAGAATTCCATAAGGAAGATCCATTCCGGCTTCCTTTAATTCATCTGCCAGTTCCGTTACCTGCGGCACATCAAGACCGATTTCCTTCATCCGTTCGACCTGCGCAAAGACCTTTTCCGGCTTGTCATCCATTATCAGTCTGCCCTTGTCGATAACGACCACACGATCGCTCTGAGCCGCCTCATCCATATAATGGGTAATAAGCATCACCGTGATTCCCTGTTCACGGTTCATGCGTTTCACTGTCGCCATAACTTCTTTTCTGCCGCTGGGATCAAGCATCGCCGTCGGTTCGTCCATGATAATGCACTTCGGCTGCATGGCGATTATTCCGGCAATAGCGACCCTCTGCTTCTGACCGCCGGAAAGCTGAGCCGGAGAATGCAGGCGGTATTCATACATATTAACGGATTTCAACGCTTCGTCCACACGGCGGCGCATCTCCTCGTAGGGAACACCGAGATTCTCCAGAGCAAATGCGACATCTTCCTCAACTATTGAAGAAACTATCTGATTATCCGGATTCTGAAAAACCATTCCTGCACGGCGGCGCAGATCGAAGATCCTGCTTTCGTCTGACGTGTCGATGCCGTCAACGATCACTTTGCCTTTCGTGGGAAGCAGAATGGCATTCAGATGCTTCGCAAGAGTGGATTTTCCCGAACCGTTGTGTCCCAGAACAGCTACAAATTCGCCTTCTTTTACAGTGAGATCTATGCCTTTCAGAACTTCTTCACGAGGTTCATTCTCACTGTCGGAATCATAACTGAAATGAAGATCCTCTATTTCAATGATATTACTCATTTTTATTCTCCCATATTGCCGTAGAACCGCACGGAAGCGTCATTCCGGTGGATTTTACCGGCAGACCTATTTCGTCAAAAGTCACGCTTCCGCCGAATTTACCGGTAAGAACAGTTCCCAGAATATATCCCATGACCGACGGTGAAAGTCCGGTGGTATAGCTGTTTATCAGAAAGAAAAGCGGATCTTCAGTGAGAACTCCGGAACAGAGCTTTACAAGATCGTATACGCAGTTTTCCAGCTTCCAGACTTCTCCTCCCGGACCTCTGCCGTAACTGGGGGGATCCATTATTACAGCGTCGTATCGTCTGCCGCGGCGTATCTCACGGGCAATGAACTTCTCGCAGTCGTCCACGATCCAGCGCACGGGTCTGTCGGAAAGTCCGGAGGCTGCGGCGTTATCCCTTGCCCACTGCACCATGCCCTTTGAGGCATCCACATGGCATACTTCTGCTCCTGCGGCAGCGCAGGCAAGGGTTGCTCCGCCCGTATAGGCAAAAAGATTCAGCACGCTTATCTTTCTGCCGGCATTTTTTATTTTTTTCGCCATGAAGTCCCAGTTTACAGCCTGTTCCGGAAAAAGTCCCGTATGCTTGAAACCTGTAGGACGAATATTGAATTTCAGTTCCCTGTAAGAAATGCACCAGGATTCCGGCAGCTTCCGGCGGAATTCCCATTTACCGCCGCCCTGATTCGAGCGGAGATAGTGCCCGTCGGCGCTGTTCCAGAGAGGATCTGTTCTGTCGGTTTTCCAGATTATCTGGGGATCGGGCCGCACAAGGCTTATTCCTCCCCATGTCTCCAGTTTTTCTCCGTCGGATGTATCAAGTATTAAATAGTCTTTCCAGTTATCTGCGGTTCTCAATATTCAACCCACCTAATTATAAAATCTGCATCTTTCCTTGATGCGCTGTGCGATATCCATAGCCATCTCGTTTATCCTGCCGAAGTTGCTGCCCTCTGCCATAACACGGATAAACGGAGCGTTTCCGCTGCTTTCACGGACTATTATCCTGCCTCCGCTGCCGAGTTCTTCTTCGTAATGCTCGATAAGTCCGGTTATTGCTTCATCATTTTTCCAGACCTCACGTCCGCTGTCGCTTATGCGCACATTCAGGCATATCTGGGGTAGCTTCTTCATTTCTCCCGCAAGTTCGCTGAGTTTCTTTCCGGTCGTTTTAATTATCTCCAGAATCTTTACGGCGCACATCAGACCGTCGTCGCAGGGGGAATAGTCGGTCAGGAAAATATGTCCGCCCTGACCTCCGCCAAGATTATATCCGCCCTCCAGCATACGCTCCAGAACGCTTCTGCCGCACGAACCGGAAGTAACGACTTTTATTCCGTTTTCCTCCGCAAATTTCATCAGACCGAGACTGCTCATGATATTCACCACTATAGCATTATCTTTAAGCTGACCTTTTTCACGGCAGAATCCTGCGATAACGGCAAGAAGAGTCTCACCGTCAACAGGCATACCGTTTTCGTCCACCGCAAGGCAACTGCTCCCGTCTCCCTCAATGGCAAAACCGCAGCTGAAATCGCCGTCTGCGACAAAATCCATAAGCCTTTCAAGGCCGGTGATACCGGGAGTTATATCCGGTCCGGAGACGCTTTCCTGTTCCGGCAGAACGGAAACTTCTGCGCCCATACCGGGAAACAGCTTTTCCACGGTTCTTTTCAGAAAGCTGTTTCCGCATACTGCCGCTGCCTTTATTCCATTCAGATTTACTGCCGGCAGTGTTTTTATATGACTGATATACTCATCGGCAGCAGTGTCGCTGCTGAGCATCCTGCCGATATTCTCAAAACGCCGTCTTTCACCGGATGTTGAATAGATATAATCCTCGACTTCAAGCTGTGCCTCCTCACCGAGACGCAGTCCCTCACGGTCAAGCAGGATTATTCCGCTTGCTCCCGGAATTCCGGATGCCTCGCTTATCATTATTCCGGCGGCTGCCTTATGTTCCCTGACGATAAAAGAAGCTGCCGCAGCTGAAATTTCACCCACGATTTCAGCATCAACGCCGGAAGAGCATATTCCGGCGCAGACTGCTGCTTCAAGCACTGCCGAGGACAATGCGCCGTCCTTGGCTACGATTATTTTTTCTCCCTGTTCTTTCGCAAAAAGTTCCGCAGCTGCTCTTCCTGCCTGCATAGCAAGCTCGCAGGAAAGCTCCGTCACGGCAAGACCCCTTGCGCTGTCTGTTCCGAACAGTCCTGACATTTTATTTATCTCCTTTGTTTGTCTTTGTTCTTTTTATTTGAGGCAACACCGCACAAAGATTGTGCGGCAGATGCGCAGTAAGATTTTTCGTCAAGTTGTACATAAATTTCGCAGGCATACTGCCGTATGTCAAGAAATTTATGTGAAAAATGACGGAAAATATTCAAGCAGATGATGTGCAATCTTTATGCGGTGTTGCCTTAACAGAATATACGGCTATTGGTTTTCTTTTGCCGATATACTGTTTTATATCCTTATATATTTTCTTTTCCGTACATCCGTTGCTGCTGTTGTAGACTTCCGTTCCGCTGTCAGTCCTCACGCAGAAAACCGTGTGTATCGGCGACAGGAAAGGTCTTTTTGTCCAGAAAACAGCTATATACGCCGACTTTCCCTCTGTATCACGGCTTCTGACATTCTCCGCACCGAAATAGGAGAGCGCTTTGCCGATTTTATAGGCATTGCAGCCGAAAAATCCCATAAGCACCCGGAAACGTTCCATGCGGAATGCGATATCCGCAAGCTTCTGCGGTCTGCCAAGCCAGACAAGAGCGTTATGAACGGCAATGACCTCGCAGCCGTTGAAACTCATGGGACATATGCCGTACCGGAATCCCGATACCGCACCGCACGCCTGACCGTTTATCATCCTGCCGAACTCCGGAACTTCTTTTCTGCCGGAATTATACCGGAAATTTCGTTTTGCTTTAAATCTCATTCCGGTTTTCCTCATCCGAAACTGAGCTGTCCGCTTACGCCGTCATCAGGTTTTGCATAGCCGAGATGCTCATACGCAAGCTTTGTCGCAACACGCCCTCTCGGAGTCCTGCCGAGAAATCCGAGCTGCATGAGGAAAGGTTCGCAGACATCCTCCAGCGTAACCGATTCTTCGTTTATCGCCGAAGCGAGCGTTTCCAGTCCAACCGGGCCGCCGCCGTAGCCTTTTATGATCATTTCAAGCATACGCCGGTCAAGACCGTCCAGTCCCAGTTCGTCGATATCGAGACGGCTGAGTGCTATTGAAACTATCTGCCGTGTTATCTGACCGTTGCCCATTACGTCGGCGAAATCACGTACTCTTTTCAGAAGTCTGTTGGCAATTCTCGGAGTTCCGCGTGAACGTCCGGCAATTTCCGATGCGCCGTCGGTCTCGCAGGGAATGCCCAGTATCATGGAACTCCTGCGGATAATATCGGTAAGCTGATCCTTGGTGTACAGCTCCAGACGCTGGATAACACCGAAACGGTCACGGAGAGGTGCTGAAAGCTGACCTGCTCTTGTGGTCGCTCCTATAAGAGTAAACGGTTTCAGATCCATGCGTATCGACCTTGCCGACGGTCCTTTGCCGATAATGATATCAATTACCCTGTCCTCCATTGCCGGATAGAGTATCTCCTCAACGGCGTGGGACAGCCGGTGTATCTCGTCGATAAAGAGCACATCGTTGTCCGAAAGGCTGGTAAGAAGCGATACCAGATCGCCCGGTTTTTCAATGGCAGGTCCAGTTGTCACACGGAGATTTACCCCCATTTCGTGAGCTATGATAGCCGACAGCGTCGTTTTTCCGAGACCCGGAGGCCCGTACAGCAGAACATGATCGAGAGGTTCTCCTCTGCGCTTTGCCGCCTCTATATATATGGCAAGATTTTCCTTTACCTTGTCCTGTCCGATATACTCGTGAAGTGTCTGCGGTCTGAGATTCACTTCGATATCGCCGTCTTCAACGGTATTTTCGGGAGAGATTATCCTCGGAGCAAACTCCATATCCTCTGTCTGTATCATGATGTGACGATCACCGCCTTTCAATGCATATCAATGCCGCTTATTTCTCAAAATAACGCTTTTTGCGTACATAGAACGGTTCTACCGTTCCTGCCGCCTTTTTTCCCATATCCTGCTCGTAACTGATAAAGCAGAGATGTTCGTTGTTTTTCACGGTTCTTGAAAGGTACTTTGAGAGGGGAACGAAAAGCTTTCTCGTCGAACCCATCATATCAAGAACCATAAGTATCTGCGGCTTTTCGCAACCCTTTACCATTTCCATGATGAACGCACGGTCAACATTAGGCTGCTTTGAGAGAAACTTGCTTGCAGCCTTTGTTATATGGCTTACGGAATGCTCAACGGGACGGTAGGAGATTATCTCCGCTTCGTTGTATGAAATAGCCTTGATTTTAAGGTTTCTTGCAACCATAAGTATGCTCTTTATCTCCTGAGAGGAAAATTCCTTGCCGTAGGAATTCGGATTGAGCACTGCCGATGCCGACTGAATAAGATCAAAAAGTCTCAGGCAGTTTATTTTATAACAGTCCACATAACGTTTTGCAAACTGCTGAAGAGCACGATAGCTTGTGAAGAACGGGATAAAGATATCGCCGTCGGGATTCTGGGTGGTGACAAGCTCCAGCTGCACGCCGCCTTCTTCTCTGCCTCTCTCATGGCGCACGGGATTTTTACAGATAACATATACGTCACTCTTGATGAGGGTCTGCAAAAACAGCGACCTCTTTGTGGGATCGGTAATTGCTGCCTTCAATAATTCGTCGAGATTCATAATTTAATTCTTCCCTTCTTAGAGCCTGTTTAATATCTTTCTGCGCACATCTTTTTTGCAAATTTTCATGCTGAACTTCGTCAAAAGTCCTTGCAATACGTCAGTATTCCTGCGTGCTTTTTCCTTGTCAGCATAAAAATTATGATCAAAAATCTGCACACACAAAGATACTAAACAGGCTCTTAAAACTTATTATTTTCCGGCTGTCATAAGCCGTAATGTTTCTTTTATAAGATCCTGGGTGCTCAGAGCCGGATCAAGCTTTCCGAGAACCGACATTGCCTCTCCCTGAGAATAACCGAGCACCATAAGTGCTTCCAGAGCCTCCGATACCGAATCAGAGCCTGTGATCCCTGTCGGAGAAGAGGATGCAGAAACTCCTGTAAAAGCTCCGTTGAGCGATTCGGAGGATATCTTGTCTTTCAGTTCAAGCACTATCCTCTGAGCCGTTTTTGCTCCGATGCCTTTCGTTCTGGTAAACGCCTTGCTGTCGCCGGAAGCAACAAGAAAAGCAAATTTTTCCGGAGTTACATCCGAAAGAACAGATATTGCCGCTTTCGGCCCTACGCCGGAAACAGAGATAAGCAGGCGGAAGCAGCTCAGTTCCTGCTGCGTCGCAAAGGCGAAAAGTTCCGCAGCGTCCTCCCTTATGTAGAGATGAGTATAAAGCATGACATCGCTGCCGATATCACCGATCTGAGACACTGTATTGTATGAAGTCCTGCATCCGTAGCCGACTCCGCCGCATTCAACAACAGCGAAGTTAATATCCTTGACTGCCAGACGTCCGTTTAAACTGTAGATCATTTTTCATCGTTCCTTAACTGAATCTTGTGGTGTGCCCGTGGCATATAGCGATAGCAAGAGCATCGGCGGCGTCGTCCGGACGAGGTATCTGTGCCAGTCCAAGAATCTGACGGGTCATTTCCATTACCTGATGCTTTTCAGCCTTTCCGTATCCGACCACCGACTGTTTTACCTGAAGAGGTGTGTACTCCGATACGGAAATACCTCTCTTTGCCGCCGACAGCACCGTCACGCCCCTTGCCTGGGCAACGTCAATGGCTGTTTTCTGGTTTGTAGTGAAATACAGTCGTTCTATCGCCATGCATTCCGGGCGGAATTTATCAAATATATATTCAATATCCTCGTGAATAGCCCTGAGACGTTCCGGAAACGGCGTATTCGCCTCAGTCAGCACTGCGCCGTACTCCACCGGAACAAACCGTATTCCGTCGTAATCCAGCACACCGAATCCAACTATGGCATAACCCGGATCTATTCCTAAAATTCTGATCGTTTTTGCCATACGGCTCTCCTTTCACGGGCTGCCGGAACATACACGGGGCATCCGTAGTACGTTCTCGCAGCATTCATTATTATTATAACACATATGGGGGTGCTTTTGCAATATATTTATTCCAAAAATTTATTGATTTTTACAAAAAAATCTGCTATACTTATGTTAAGTTATTTTTCAGGAGGATTTGTTAAATGGATTTACAGCAACTGCGTGATAAAATTGACGATACAGACAGTGAGATACTTTCTCTTTTTATGAAGCGGATGGAACTGTGCAGGGGAGTAGCAGATTATAAAAAACTCCACAAACTGCCCGTATTTCAGGGCGGAAGAGAACAGCAGGTCATCGACCGCATAAAAGCTCTTACCGGCGACCCTGAGCTTGAAAACGGAACGGCTGCTCTCTTCACAACTATTATGGATATAAGCAAAATACTCCAGAACCGCACTATTCTGGAAGAAACACCCGATTATATCTGTCCGCCTGCCGAACTGGACAAGGCTGTAAAAATAGGATGTCAGGGGACTTCCGGAGCAAATTCCGAAACCGCCGCAAGAATGATCTTCGGAGATCGTGATATAACTTTCTTCCGCACTTTCGAGGATGTTTTCAAAGCCGTTCAGTCCGGCGAACTTGACTACGGTGTGCTTCCGGTCCATAATTCCACAGCAGGATCAATCGACAGCACTTACGACCTCATGGCAAAATATTACGTCTACATAGTCCGTGAAGTCACTGTGGAGATCAACCACTGTCTGGCTGCAAAAACGGCAATTCCGCTGACAGAGGTGAGCCGTGTCTATTCACATCCGCAGGCTCTTGCACAATGCGGCGAATTCCTATCCGCCCATTGTCTTAAAAAGGAAGAATACGGCAATACGGCAACTGCTGCGAAAAAGATCGCTGCCGGAGATCCCTCCGAAAAAGCTGCCGCTATCTGCTCGGTTGAATGCGCAGAAAAGCTCGGACTTGAAATAATCGCCCGAAATATTGCCGATGCCTCAATAAACCGCACGAAATTTGTCTGCATTTCCAGAAATATGCAGGCAGAATCCGATGCCGATACCATTTCAGTGATGCTCAAAATACCGCACACTCAGGGAAGCCTTTACCGTCTGCTGACAAAATTCTACGTCAACGGCATGAATCTGCTTAGGATAGAAAGCCGTCCCGTAAAGGACGGAAGCCTTGAAACGGTGCTCTTCTACCTCGATTTCAGCGGAAAAATCACAGATCCGAAAGTAAAAGCCACACTCAGAGATCTGGAAGAAAATCTGGAATACTTCCGCATTCTCGGAGCTTTCAAAAATTAAACCGGAGATAAATTAATTATGAATAAATTAACCGAACTTCTTGACCGGAAAGATTTCGTATTCCTTGACGGCGGCATGGGTACAATGCTTCAGGCTCTCGGAATCGAAACCGAACACGTTCCGGAAATGCTGAACCTTACCGATCCGGCATCCATAATGAAAATACACCGTATGTACGCCGAAAGCGGTTCTGACATCGTCTATGCCAACACTTTCGGAGCAAATCGGTTCAAGCTCCGCCGCTGCGGTCATTCCGTTGAGGAAATCGTATCTGCCGGAGTAAAAAACGCCCGTGAAGCAGCCGGAGAAAAGGCTCTCATCGCCCTTGATACAGGCCCTCTGGGTCAACTGCTCGAACCGTCCGGTTCTCTGTCGTTTGAAGATGCTTACGACTGCTTCCGTGAAATCGTTCTTGCCGGAAATGATGCCGATGTCATCGTTATCGAAACTATGACCGATCTCCTTGAAACAAAAGCCGCTCTTCTTGCCGCAAAGGAAAACTCTGATAAGCCCGTTCTCGTCACCATGACTTTTGAGGAAAATATGCGCACGTTCACCGGAGTTTCACCGGATGCCATGTCCGCCGTGCTCACCGGTCTCGGAGCAGACGCTATCGGCGTAAACTGCTCCCTCGGCCCTGCGGAACTCCTCCCCGTTCTGGAAAAAATCTGTGCCGGAACTTCTCTTCCGGTCATCGCCAAGCCAAACGCCGGACTTCCCGACCCATCCACCGGACTGTTCAACGTCTCTCCGGAAGATTTTGCATCCGGCGCACTCAGACTTGCGGAAGCCGGAGCTTCCATTCTCGGCGGATGCTGCGGAACAACGCCCGATCACATAAAAGCTCTTGTTCAGGCACTTTCCGGAATAAAAAGAAAAAAACGTGAGATAAAAAGAAAAAGCCTCGTCTGCTCGGCGGTAAGCTGCGTGGATATCGACCAGCCACGAATAATCGGCGAAAGGATAAATCCCACCGGAAAAAAGCGCTTCAAGGAAGCTCTCGTCAACGGAGATATCGACTATATCCTCGGTCAGGCGGTGGAGCAGATCCATGCCGGTGCAGAGATCCTCGATGTAAACGTGGGACACCCTGAGATCGACGAAAAAGCCATGATGATAAGAGCCGTCAAGGCAATACAGAGCGTCTGCGATACGCCGCTCCAGCTTGATTCGACAATTCCGGAAGTTCTGGAGGCAGGTCTGCGTGTATACAACGGCAAACCGATAGTAAACTCCGTCAACGGAGAGGATGAATCCCTTGAAGCCATACTTCCGCTTGTGAAAAAATACGGCGCAGCAGTAGTGGGTCTGACGCTTGACAAGGGAGGAATCCCCAAAACTGCGGAAGGACGTTTCGCCATTGCGGAAAAGATACTCAACCGTGCGCTGGAATACGGCATTCCACGTGAGGATGTATTCATCGACTGCCTGACCCTTACCGCTTCTGCCGAACAGGACGGCGTTATGGAGACTCTTGGCGCTCTCAAACGTGTCAAAACCGAACTCGGACTGAAAACCGTTCTGGGCGTTTCAAATATTTCTTTCGGTCTGCCCAACCGTGAGCTTATCACCAGAACGTTCCTGACAATGGCTTTGCAGAACGGACTTGATCTGCCGATAATCAATCCCAATGTGGATTCAATAACGGGAGCAGTACGTGCTTATCGTCTCCTTGCAGGAATAGACCGCAACTCCGTGGAATTCATAAAAATATACTCACAGGATAATCAGCCTGCTTTACCGCAGACTTCCGCTGTTTCAGCCGGAACACCGGATATCTCATACGCCGTAGAAAACGGACTGAAAAACGATGCCGTAAAAGCGGCAAAGGAACTTCTCCGTGAACATGATCCAATGGAGATAATCAATGAATATCTCATCCCTGCTCTGGATTCCGCAGGTGAAAAGTTTGAAAAGGGAAAAATATTCCTGCCCCAGCTTATCCTTACTGCCGGAGCTGCACAAGCTTGCTTCGAGGCAGTCAAGGAGGGTCTGCCGCCCGGCTCGGACGGTGTATCAAAGGGAAAAATCGTTCTCGCCACGGTTAAGGGCGATATCCACGACATAGGCAAGAACATTGTCAAAGTTCTGCTTGAAAGCTACGGTTTCACGGTAATTGATCTCGGCAAGGATGTTCCGCCGGAAACTGTCGTCGAAGCGGCAATAAAGCATCAGGTAAAACTTGTGGGACTTTCCGCCCTTATGACCACCACTCTTAAATCAATGGCGGATACCGTTGCTCTGCTTAACGAAAAATATACAGAATGTAAAACCGTTGTAGGCGGAGCTGTTCTCACTGCCTCCTATGCAAAACAGATACACGCCGACTTCTACGCAAAAGATGCAAAACAGACCGTTGACATCGCAGCGGATATATATTCAATGTCTGCAACCTAAGTGGGGACTCCGTCCCCACACCCCTGCCAAAGGGGAGTACATCCCCTTTGGAAACCCATTTTTATTTTTTTCATTACCCCATTAAGGAGTAATGAAAAAAATAAAATCAATATCCGGAGGAGAATGCTCCTTTTAACACGAGTATGAGGAACAGTACCTCTTAATCATCAACATTGGATATATACTCGCAGAATAGCGAAAAAGGGAATCCCTCAACAGAAGAGAGGGATTCCCTTTTTATGGCATTTTTCAGAATGCAATTTTTTTCTCGATATAAGCAGCGAGATCATCAATGGCAACTCTTTCCTGAGTCATTGTATCACGGTCACGAACGGTTACACAGTTGTCCTTTTCAAGGGTATCAAAGTCGTAAGTAATGCAGAAAGGTGTACCGATCTCGTCCTGACGGCGGTATCTCTTTCCGATAGTTCCCGTTTCGTCGAAATCGACCATGAACTTTTTGGAAAGCATCTCGTATACTTCCTCTGCCTTGGGTGTAAGCTTCTTGACAAGGGGAAGCACGGCGCACTTGAAAGGCGCAAGAGCCGGATGGAAACGCATAACGGTTCTGGTCTCTCTCTTTTCGTTTCCGTTTTTATCGGTTGAAACGAGTTCCTCCTCGTCATATGCCTCGGTGACGATCGAAAGGAACAGTCTTTCAACGCCGAGAGAAGGCTCGATAACATAGGGGATATACTTCTCATTTGTTTCGGGATCAAAATATTCCAGAGACTTTCCGCTTGTCTTGATGTGCTGTGTCAGGTCGTAATCCGTACGGTCGGCAACGCCCCAGAGTTCGCCCCAGCCGAACGGGAAAAGATATTCAAAGTCGGTCGTAGCCTTGGAGTAGAAGCAGAGCTCCTCCTGATCGTGGTCACGGAGACGGATATTTTCTTCTTTAAGACCAAGACTAAGCAGGAAATTCTTACAGAAGCTTCTCCAGTAGCTGAACCACTCCAGATCAGTACCCGGCTTACAGAAGAATTCAAGTTCCATCTGCTCGAACTCACGTACACGGAAGATAAAGTTTCCGGGAGTGATCTCGTTTCTGAAAGACTTTCCAACCTGCGCAACGCCGAAAGGAACTTTCTTTCGTGTGGTTCTCTGGATATTTGCAAAGTTTACGAAAATTCCCTGTGCCGTTTCAGGACGGAGATACAGCTCAGACTTGCTGTCCTCTGTAACGCCCTGAAATGTCTTGAACATAAGGTTGAACTGACGGATATCCGTAAAATTATGCTTTCCGCAGTTCGGGCAGACTATTCCCTTTTCGTTTATGTAGTCCGTCATTTGCTGGTTAGTCCAGCCTGCTACATTCGTTCCGTCAAAATCTTCGATGAGATTATCTGCACGGTGACGTGTCTTGCACTCCTTGCAGTCCATGAGAGGGTCTGAAAATCCGCCGATATGACCGGATGCCACCCATGTCTGCGGATTCATCAGGATAGCACTGTCAAGACCTACGTTGTACTTGTTTTCCTGAACGAATTTCTTCATCCATGCTCTCTTGATATTGTTTTTGAGTTCAACGCCGAGAGGGCCGTAATCCCATGTATTTGCAAGACCTCCGTAGATCTCAGAACCGGGATATACAAAACCCTTTGATTTGCAGAGTTCTACGATTCTGTCCATTATTTTTTCGTTATTCTTCATTTTTATGACCTCGTTTCATGATAGGCAGCACCGCACAAAGCTTGTGCGGCAGATGCGCAGTCAGATTTTTTGTCAGATTGTACAGAAATGGCGCAGGCATACTGTCGTACCCCAAGGGCACTTCCTTCGGGCGTATGTCAAGAAATATCTGTGCAAGATGACGGAAAATATGCAATCAGATGACGTGCAAAGCCGTCAGGCGGGCTTTGTGCGGTGTTGCCGATAATATACATCTATTATATTTTAAGCGATTTCTGCGGAAATGTCAAGCTATTTTTTCCTGCCTTGACAATCATACGGTACCATGATATAATAATACCAATCCCTAAAACTACGGCAATCCAGAAAGACAGGTGCAGAAAATGCTTAAATCCCTGAAAAATATGAAGCTGACAAGAATACTCATGCTCGGCTATTTTACGGTAATACTCATCGGAACTATCCTGCTGACGCTGCCCGTTTCAAGCCGCAGCGGCGGTATGACATCCGTCAACGAATCTCTCTTCACCGCAACATCGGCGACCTGCGTTACAGGTCTTGTGCTGTCGGATGTCTATACTCACTGGACTCTTTTCGGACAGCTCGTAATACTCGCCATGATACAGATAGGCGGCGTGGGATTTATGACCATTGCAATTTTCGCACTTTCATATACAAAGCAGAAAATCGGTCTCAGACAGCGTTTCACCATGCAGGAATCCGTCGGTGCTCATCAGGTCGGCGGAATTGTCCGCATGACACGATTTATCCTGACCGGCTCGCTTATCGTGGAACTCTCCGGTGCGGCTCTGCTTGCCCTGCGGTTCTGTCCGGAATTCGGGGTCGTCAGAGGTCTGTATTACTCGGTATTTCATTCCGTTTCCGCTTTCTGCAATGCCGGTATAGACCTTATGGGAAAAACTTCGCCCGGTTCATCTATGATTACCGTTCACAGCGATATATTGGTAAACATCGTGCTTATGGCTCTTATAATTCTGGGGGGTCTGGGATTTCTGGTATGGGACGATATTTTACATAATAAATGGCATTTCAAACGCTACAAGCTTCAGACAAAAGTAGTAATAACCGTTTCGGGAATACTCCTTTTTCTTGGAGCAGCCGGATTCATGATACTGGAATACAGTTCCCCTGCGTATGAAAATCTCAGCTTCGGCGAAAAACTGCTTGCATCCTGTTTTCAGTCCGCATCCGCAAGAACTGCCGGATTTTCATCCGTTGATCTGTCGCAGATGAACGAGGCAGGTCAGATGCTTATGACAGTACTTATGTTTATCGGCGGTGCTTCGGGATCTACTGCCGGAGGTATAAAGATAACCACTTTTTCAGTGCTTTATATCAGCATTTTTTCGGCATTCCGCCAGAGAAAATCCCTCGAATGCTTCAAAAGAAGAATCGACGACAGCATACTCCACAATGCCTGCTGCGTAATGATGCTTTACCTCACCGTCTCCGGAATAAGCGCAATTGCAATAAGCTTCATAGAGAATATCGGGATCATGCCTGCCCTCTTTGAAAGCGTATCGGCAGCCGCAACCGTCGGTCTTTCCCTTGGAGTCACATCATCTCTGAGCATTCCCTCACAGATCATACTGATACTGCTGATGTTCATGGGCAGAACAGGCGGACTTACCATTCTGGAATCATTCAACAACAAACAATCAAATATAAATTCACAGTATCCCTCGGAAAAAATCTCGGTGGGATAATATCGCAGGAGGTAATATAAATGAACTCATTCTTAGTACTTGGACTCGGACGTTTCGGCAGGCACATAGCAAAAAAACTTGTGGAACAGAATAACGAAGTTCTCGCCGTTGACATAAGAGAAGAACGTGTGAACGCTTCAATGAGATTTGTCACCGATGCTCAGATAGGCGACTGCACTGATCCGGACTTCATTGATTCACTCGGCGTCGGAAATTTCGATATGGTCATTGTGGCGATAGGCGATAATTTTCAGGCTTCTCTTGAAACAACGGCTCTTGTAAAGGAAAAAGGTGCAAAACACGTTTTTGCCCGTGCAAACAGGGATATCCACAAGAAATTTCTGCTCCGGAACGGCGCTGATTCAGTTATTTATCCCGAAAGGGAAACTGCCGAACGCCTTGCGGTAAAATTCGGCTCAAACCACATACTCGATTACTTCCGCATTGACGACGACTACTCGATCTACGAAATAACTGTTCCGAGGTCGTGGGAGGGAAAAACGATCCTTGAAAAAAACGTCCGTCAGAAGTACAATATTTCAATTATCGCTATAAAGACCGGCGCTCATTTTATGCCGGTATTCAGCCCGGATCATGTATTTGAACGCAATCAGACGCTCCTTGTCATGGGAAACGAAGAAAGCATAATGAAACTTACAAAATAACCCGTACAGCAACGGATCTCAAGAGATTTCTGAGTAAGGCAGCACCGTACAATTTTTGTGCAGTGCTGCCTTAAACTTTTACTCACGAAAATTAATAATTTCAAGGTTTTTCTTCATGGCAAGGCGCACCGTCTGACCAGTGCCGCTGCTGAATATCGAAGGATCCCAGTAGCAGAAGCAGCCTTTTTCAGCGTGTTCAACAAGCCGGATATTCCTTTGCTTCATACAGCCGTTATAGTAGCGGTCTGAAATATATTCGACCGAATCGGCAAGTCTGAGAATACGGTAAAATTCCCTCCGCTGCGGCTCTGTCCACCTGGAGGTCTGCTCCTCATTGGAGCACGGCAGCACCAGATGAAGCTTTATTTGCGGATATTCTTCACGCAGTCTGATAACCGCATTGGCTGCCAGCGTATCCCACCCAACAGCTCCTCCGGCGTAAAAGTCGGTTATCCCACGGGTGCATATCCATTTTTCAAGTACGCCGGTCAGCTTTTTGCTGATCTCCGCCGTTCCGTAAATAGTTCTGTGTCCTGTAAAGCAAACTGAATTCATAAGTTTGTCCTCTCTTTCATTCTATGATATTATTGTATCATGCCGCAAAGCAGTTGTCAATTAAAAATCAAACATTTTTTCGGTTATGCGCTGATTATTGCACAAATGTTTCTCAACAAATTTGGTATATCTGCATATTGACATTACAGGAAGAAGTTGGTACAATATATATAAAGAGAATATTCTCTGGATTCATACGCATAGAAACTACGTTACCTTTCATTTATTTTTAAGGAGTGATATGTTATGAAAAACAAAAAGCAGCTTTGATTGCTGCTATGGCTATTGCGACAGTTTCAACAGTTTCAATGTCAGGTTCGGCAGTAACAACTGTTCGTGACCCTGACGGTGACGGAAGAATCTTGGTGTCTGACGGTTCTTTCATTCTCCAGTATCTTGTTGGCGGCTTTAATCCTACAAGTCAGAAATCGCTTGATTTTGACGGCAACGGCATTATAAGTAAAAAGGATGCAACTGTGCTTTCACATTATTGGATGCAGCTTATAAACGGCAGCAGTTTGGACGGTATTAATCTTCCTGCTCCGGTTGGCGCTGATACACAGGCTGTAGCAACTACCAGAGAATATGTACGTCATTACTACAGCAGCAGTGATCCAACTTCATACAGTGAATATTCACTGACAGTTAACCCTTTTGACAATACCAATACTTCTCCAAATGCCAACTCACAGCAGAGAGCAATAATAGGCGATAATGATATGATCAGAGATTATGACACTGCTGTTGTTAATCTTTCAATAGGCGGCACTGGATTTATTGTAAGTGACCATGTTATTGCTACTGCTGCTCATTGCGTTTATAATCCAGGGACAAATTGTTTTATTGAAAATGATGTTATAATTGTTGACAGTAATATTAACAGAACCCTTACACCTAAATATATAGATGTATGCAAAACTTACGGTAATCCTAACTATAGAGGCTATGACTATGCATTGCTGTATGTAGAAGAAGATTTGAGTGAATACGGCAGACTTCAACTTGGTGTTGCAACTGATGACTATATAAATAAACATGGTGAAGTGATAGTATCCGGCTTTCCACATAAATATCCTGCAAATTATGAAGGTCAGCCTTATGGAATAAGATTTAAGGCTAAAGGTAAGATAATAGATGCTACAACTGGGGAGATTATATATGATGCAGATACGTTTACTGGAGACAGTGGTGCTCCCGTATATGCTGAAGAAGGATTCACTACCAATAGCGGTGAGCGTTATGATTATAAGACTGTCGTTGCAATAAACGTAGCTACAAGCGGCGATGATAACAGAGGGGTAAAAATAAATCCTGACATCCTTAAATTTTACAACGGCAACCCGAACATTGAATATTAACAGGAGGTTATACTATGAAAAAATTTAAAAGATTATCTGCTCTCCTTATTGCCTCAATAATGACAGCCGGCACTGTTTCTTCCCTGTCTGTCGGAGCTTTCGATTTTTATACTAACACCAAAGAAGAAGTAGACGAATTTATTGAAAAGTCATATAAAGTTCCTGCTGATAGTTTTTTCACCGCTCATACTGTGTGGTATATAAATAACAGAGATTATATTGCCAAAAACGAAGAGCATGCCAATTCGTTTGACATTTATACCTTAGATGACGGAAATCCGAATGTAGCTTCTTTTGATGTAAAAGATAACATTGACGAAGAAAAACTCAAAAAAATTATTGCAGAAATTTGCCCTGATGCAGAATATATAAGAATTATCTCAAACAGCAATAACTCAACATCCGTAGTAATAGCAGGTGAAGACCCGACCATTCATCCACGTTACCACGTTTATGAAGAAATGAGAAAAAAAGATGTAACACTTGAACAGGCACGTAAACTTCGTGATATATTTAATGAATCTTATGGACTATTGAATTTTGAATTTAAACTAAAAAGCGTTGTTCCTGTAAAGACCTCATCTCCAATCACTGAATACGTTGACAAGAAAACCACAGATGACGGTTTGTCTACACTTGAACAGATGAAAAAATAT
This sequence comes from uncultured Ruminococcus sp., assembly GCA_900545125.1. Lineage (GTDB taxonomy): Bacteria > Bacillota > Clostridia > Oscillospirales > Ruminococcaceae > Ruminococcus. Next base: position 7,151 of record UQXS01000013.1, on the reverse strand, counting down.
ATTGCCGAAAACAATCTGGACTGGGATATCATTACAGATGCAGCAAGTAAACCATTTACTTATACTATTCCCGATGATAATACGTTTGTAATTTCAGCAGGAGAGGATCTTTCAGCAGAAGAAACTTATAAAGTTGCTGAACAGATTTATAATGATTTAAGACTTAAGCCTTTTATTATTACTCTTGATAATTCTTCAGGCATTTCCGAAGATATCGTTATTGATATGCACAACAACATTGGCGGCGACGCCAACAACGACGGAGAGCTTTCCCTTGCCGATGCAGTATCTATTATGCAGGCAGTTGGCAATCCTGATGAATACGCTCTCACACCGCAGGGCAAGTTCAACGCTGACATCTCCGGAAACTACGACGGCTTAACTAATAGTGATGCTCTTGCAGTTCAGAAAAAACTTCTTAACCTTGAATAATATCCACACTGACATTCTCAAATTTTACAACAGCAACCCCAATATTGAATATTAAATAAACATGAAAAAACATAGAAATTTTTTAGTCTCATTTATCGTTTCCATAGCTACATTAGGAACGATTTCTTCCGTGTCTGCTCATGCGGTGGTTTATTTTAATGATAAAACATACATGGACAGCATATTGGAGAATTCATATATGATTCCTCCCAATGACGGTTTTTTATGCAGAAACGATAACGAGACATATCAGAATCGGAGAATGTACATCACAGAAACCGGTTACGATGATGAACATATAGGATATGTCATTTGTTCTATACCCGGTCAACGAGCTGACAGCATCAGAGCAAACATATACGGTAATATTGACAGTGATGCTTTTGGAAAGTCTCTTGCCGAAATATGTCCCGATGCGGAAAAAATCCGTTTTAACTCCTTTACAGAAGCAAATGATTACTGGGAATTATATATAGCAGGGTTTGACGGTCGTATCTCTTACGACGAAGCAAGAAAAAAGGATTTAACATACGAACAGGTGCACAGGGTCAAGGACTTACTTGACAGCGTCGGGGAAGTGCAGGAATTTAACTACACAATGGTACCTGTTACGTATGAAGAATCAGCATCAACCTTTATTACCGTATATGACATAAGGGAAAATGGTGTTAATAATCTGAAATTAATTACAAATTATATCACTGATAACAATCTGCCGTGTCATATTGATGAAAATCCAAAAGGCAGAACTTTCTATGTTGTTCCGGATGAAGAAATTACAATTGCCGAGCGTTATAATCTTGCAAAAATGATTTACAGTGATCTGAATATCTATCCAAATATCGAGTATCTTGATACGGTTGAGTTATTATCTGAGGATATAACGATCGACCTCCAAAACAACATCGAAGGTGATGCAAACAATGATGGAATATTTTCGCTTTCCGATGCAGTGTCACTAATGGAGGCTGTCTGTTACCCCAACGAATATGTTCTTACACCGCAGGGCAAGTTCAACGCTGACATCTCCGGAAACTACGACGGCTTAACTAATAGTGATGCTCTTGCAGTTCAGAAAAAACTTCTTAACCTTGAATAATTCCTACACGAAAAGCGGCGTTTTTTCAGGCGCCGTTTTTTTATCTGTATTGACATATATCGCAAAAAATGATATAATAAAATAATCTTAAACAAAAGGAGATCATAATTATGAGCGGAAATACAAACAGCTATGAAAGCCCATTCTGCACACGATACGCCAGCGAGGAAATGCAGTACATTTTCTCTGCCGATAAAAAATTCACTACCTGGAGAAAACTCTGGGTCGCTCTGGCAAGAGCCGAAATGAAACTCGGACTTCCGGTTACCGAAGCTCAGGTAAAACAGCTTGAAGAGCATATAAACGATATTGACTATAAAGTCGCCGAAGAAAGGGAAAAAATCAGCCGCCACGACGTAATGTCCCACGTCTACGCCTACGGACAAGTTTGCCCGGATGCCGCCGGAATTATTCACCTTGGAGCTACATCCTGCTATGTCGGCGACAATACCGACGTTATCATCATGCGTGATGCCCTCAACGTTATCCGCAGAAAGCTTATCAATGTTATGAACAATCTGGCAAAGTTCGCCAATGAGTACAAGGATATGCCATGTCTCGCCTATACTCATCTTCAGCCGGCACAGCTTACTACCGTCGGCAAGAGAGCAACCCTCTGGCTCAACGAACTGCTGATGGATTTCAACGATCTTGAATACAGAATTTCTACCCTCAGACTCCTTGGCTCAAAGGGAACAACAGGCACTCAGGCTTCATTTATGGAACTTTTCGAGGGCGATACCGCAAAAATCAAGGAACTCGAAAGAATGATAGCCGAAGAAATGGGATTTGACAGCGTTGTTCCCGTTTCAGGTCAGACATACTCCAGAAAGGTCGATTCTCAGGTACTTGCCGTTCTCAGCGGAATCGCACAGTCGGCAAGCAAGTTCTCCAACGATATGCGTATTCTCCAGAGCTTCAAGGAAATGGAAGAACCCCGTGAAAAGAAACAGATAGGTTCATCCGCTATGGCTTACAAGCGCAATCCCATGAGATGCGAGCGTATCACTTCACTGGCAAGATACGTTATGATAGACAGCCTGAATCCTGCTTTCACAGCCGGAACACAGTGGTTCGAGAGAACCCTCGATGACTCCGCAAACAAAAGAATAAGCGTAGCAGAGGCTTTCCTCGGCGTTGATGCTATCCTCAACATCATGATGAACGTTACAAACGGTCTTGTGGTTTATCCTGAGATAATCCGCAGACGTGTTATGGCTGAGCTTCCGTTCATGGCAAGCGAAAATATCATGATGGATGCCGTTAAAAAGGGCGGAAACCGTCAGGAACTTCACGACCGCATTATGGACTACTCCATGATTGCAGGCGAACAGGTAAAGGTTTACGGAAAGGACAATAACCTTTGCGAGCTTATCGAAGCCGATCCCATGTTCATGGTCACAAAGGAAGAACTTGAAGCTGTTCTCAAGCCGGAAAACTACACCGGAAGAAGCTCTCAGCAGGTTGACGAATTCCTCAGCGATTTTATAAATCCCGTTCTTGAAGCCAACAAGGATGTTCTCGGCGAAAACTTTGAGATGAAGAACTAAGGAAGCACTGATTTTGTTTATGAAACATAAATAATTATCGAATAAATATCATAAACCATAAACATTGAAAGGCGGATTATTCATTGAAAGCAATTCCGGAAGAATTAACGAATAAATTTGAATTTTATAATTATGGACACGCGTTAGAAATACTTTCGGATGCGTTTCCAAATGAATGGTGTGAAATACAGCAATGTCTTAAAAACTTTGTAATTACTGTTGATGATTTAAAAAAAGCAGGAGGTAACGAAAGTCCAATACCTAAGAAATTTGATGATATACTTTATCCTTTTGGATGGCGGGAAATACGAATAACTGGTGATCTTCTTGTTAAAATGTATCCAAGAAAGACTGTTCAGCGCAGAGGAAGGTTCTCTAATGAACCTTTTGAAGAAAAAATGATTGAAGGCTATATTGATGGACATAATATAGACTTTCTGAAAAATAAAGTTGCATTTGATCTTGAATGGAATAGTAAAGATCAAACGTTTGATCGTGATCTGTTAGCTATGCGAACATATTTTGATTGCGGTATTATTGATGTTGGTATAATCGTTACTCGTTCAGAAGAATTAAACGACATTTTTCGTAAAATAGATATAATTACAAAATATGGAGCTTCAACTACCTGGATGGGAAAACTAACATATAGATTAGATTCAAGAAGGAATGGTGGATGTCCTATATTGGCTGTTGGTATAAAAAAATCTTGTATTGAGGGTTATGAATAATGAATACATTAAAAGAAACGATTGAAAATTTCAGAGAGTTTACTAACGGAAAAAAATATAAGACCATATATGCTGATCCACCATGGCAGTTTCAAAACAGAACGGGAAAAGTAGCACCTGAACATAAACGGCTTAATAGATATTCTACAATGACTTTAAATGAAATAATGGCATTGCCGGTATCTGATATTTCAGATGAAAAAAGTCACCTTTACTTATGGGTGCCAAACGCTCTTTTACCTGAAGGGCTTGACGTAATGAAAGCATGGGGATTTGAATATAAAACAAATTTAATTTGGGAAAAAGTACGCAAAGATGGTCAACCAGACGGCAGAGGTGTGGGTTTCTACTTTCGTAATGTAACAGAAATATTGTTATTTGGAATTAAGGGAGATAAAAACAGAACCTTACAACCAGGAAGATCACAGGTAAACCTTCTAAGAACAATGAAACGTGAACACAGTAGAAAACCTGATGAATTCGTTAGTTTGATAGAGGCATGCTCACAAGGTCCTCGACTGGAAATGTTTGCTCGTGGCAATAGAGTTGATTGGGATATGTGGGGAAATCAGGCGAATGAATATTATGAGCCTGATTGGGATACTTATGCCAATCATACCATAGCATCAGAAAATAAATAGTATTCAAAAAAGGCAGGCAAATATGAAAAAACAATATCTCGAAGCCGGAAAAATTGTCACGACTCACGGAATAAGAGGTGAGGTCAAGATAATGCCATACACGGACTATCCGGAGCTTCTGTGTGAATTCGACAGGCTGTTTATCGGGAAAAATCATGAAGAAATCGCTGTCGAACGTTCACGTGCATTCAAAGGCATGGTTATCGCAAAATTAGAGGGCGTGGATACTCCGGAGGAGGCATCAAAGCTGCGGAATAAGCTCCTCTATATGCACCGTGACGATCTCGAACTTGATGAAGATACCTACTTTATTCAGGATCTTATCGGCATGGAAGTTCATGACGTTGATACCGATTTCGTTTACGGAAAGATTGCTGATGTCATGCAGACCGGAGCAAACGACGTTTATGTAATCAGCGGCACGGACAGGGAATATCTCATTCCGGCAATCCCCGAAGTTGTTATCTCGACCGACGTTGACGGCAATGTCATGACTATACGTCCGCTGGAGGGACTTTTTGAATGAAAATAGAAATTGCCACTCTTTTTCCTGAAATGTGCGAAGCCGTTCTGGGCGAAAGCATTATCGGACGTGCCCGAAAAGCCGGAAAAATAGAGGTTCACTGCCGTCAGATACGTGAATATACCCAGGACAAGCACCGCCGTGTGGATGATACTCCCTACGGCGGCGGAATGGGCATGGTCATGCAGTGCGAACCGATCTACAACTGTTACAAGGCTGTCTGCGAGGAAATGGGCGCAGTTCCGCACACGATATATATGTCCCCGAAAGGAAAGATCCTCGACCAGAAAAGAGTTGTTGAGCTTTCAAAAATGGACAATATTCTTATAATCTGCGGTCACTACGAGGGCGTAGACCAGCGTGTAATTGATAAAATAGTAGATGAGGAAATCTCTATTGGCGACTATGTCCTTACCGGCGGCGAACTTCCGGCAATGGCTCTTGCGGACGCTGTGGCAAGGATGTGTCCCGGAGTGCTTTCGGACGACGTATGCTTTACCGAAGAGAGCATATACAGCGGTCTGCTGGAATATCCGCACTATACAAGACCGGAAATATGGGAGGGAATGGCAGTTCCTCCGGTGCTTCTCACGGGACACCATGCGAATATCTGCAAATGGCGTCAGGAACAAAGTCTTGAAATTACGGCGGAAAGACGTCCGGATCTTTACGAAAAATATATCAGGGAAAATCCTCCGAAGGTAAAAAAGAAGAAAAAAAGCTGAAATTTCTGATTACAAACATCATTTACTATTGGTATATATGAAATAACTTTTTCCCTTTAGATGAATTCAACATATTATAAGGTGGAATATTATATAACATTACCAATTAAAATCAACATTTCCTTGTTGTGATAATTAACAAGCAATTGAGATAAATCAAGCCGTGATTTTATATAAATGTAGAATTTATTAAAATATCAGTATTTCTGAAAAAAAAGCCGTTGACTATAATAAATTTTGAATGTATAATGATATCAGCAAAGAAAATAAAAGGCTGTCCGCACTCTGTAAAAAGTGCGGCTCCGCCTGTATTTGCATTCAGCTTCTGAAGATCGAGAGGGCTGAATTTAAGAGAATAGGAGAGTTGTATTATGTTTGTCAAGGAAGTAATGGTTAAGAATCAGGTAGGACTTCACGCAAGACCTGCAACCTTCTTCATTCAGAAGGCTAATGAATTTAAGTCATCCATCTGGATCGAAAAGGAAGAGCGCAGAGTTAATGCCAAGAGCCTCCTCGGAATTCTTTCTCTTGGTATCGTAGGCGGAACTAATGTAAAAGTTATCGCTGACGGTGCTGATGAAAAGGCCGCAGTTGATGCACTTGTTGAGCTTGTAGACAGCGGTTTCAGCGAGGAAAGCAGATAAATTTCTTTTTTGGAATTTCCGGTAAATTTCCGGCAGTTACATTTCGTAACTGCCGATTTTATTTTTATCCCTCAAGATACTCTGCCATATTGTCCGCAAAAATAGCATATCCCCTGGTAGGATCAGCTACAAATACGTGAGTTACAGCACCTATAAGGCGATCGTTCTGTATTATAGGACTTCCGCTCATACCCTGCACTATGCCTCCGCATGATTTTATAAGCCGCTTGTCGGTTATTCTTATTACCATATTTTTGGCAGATTCTTTGCTGTTAAAATCTATGCTTTCTATTTCAATTTTATATCTTTCCGGAGCGCTGCCGCTGACAGTAGTATATATCTCCGCCTCTCCGGTAGTTATATCCTGGCGGTATCCCATGACGAATTCCTGTGAATCACGGCAGAGCTCATCCAGACCTCTCTCTGTAAGTCTGCCGTATACGCCGCAGCTGTTGTTGCGTTCAAGAACGCCGAATGTTCCGTTTGCAAAACTTCCCCGGAGTTCACCGGGAATTCCCCTTTCGCCCTTTTTGGCTTCGGTTATCTCTACGGGAACTGCTTCGCCGCTATAAACAGGCACTATCTCTCCTGTATCGGCATCGCATATCGGATGCCCGAGACCTGCAAATTCTCCTGTTTTCTTATTAAAAAAAGTCATCGTGCCTATTCCGGCTATGCTGTCACGAACCCACATACCGCCACGCCACATATTATTCTTTTCAGAAAAAACCGGTCTGAGCGATACTGTAAATTCATGACCGCTGCGCTCTGCGGTAAGACTGATTTCCCTGCCGCCGCTGTCGGAT
>UQXS01000012.1 GCA_900545125.1 uncultured Ruminococcus sp. | reverse complement strand
CGGCTCAGATGAGGACTGCTCCGGTATTCTCGAAGCTCTGTTTGAACTGCCGGAAAAATTCAGAATCGTTATGACACTCCACTATGTAGAGGGATACAAGGTTGAGGAAATAGCGAAAATTATCGGCAAATCATCATCTGCTGTCAAAATGCGTCTGCAAAAAGGAAGAACACTGTTAAGAGATATTTACAAAAAGGAGTTTATGGTATGAATTACAACAAACTTAAAAGATCCGCCGAAAAAATCACCATGCCGGAAGATGCCAAAGAACGGATAATCACAAGATGTCACCAACTGGAAAAGAATCTCGAAGAACTGTCCGATGATGAATCCGGATATGTTCAGCAGGTCAGCGGCGTTGAAAAGGCAAAGACACATCGTATCACCAAAATGATAAGCGCAGCAGCAGCTTGTGCTGTTATAACAGGAAGCGTTGTAGCAGCGGCTCATTTCCTGAAACGCCCCGCCCCCGGAACAGGAAATCAAATGGGAGGAATTGAGGGTGTAGAAGTTAAAAATAATCCTCTGTCCGATTTCTGCGATCATAATTACGCTTTAACGAATACAATAGGTTCTGTCCAGACAACAAATCTCACCGAGAAGCAAAAATTGCTTTTTGCTGATTTTTTTAACGAGTGCGAATACGGCGAATGGACCGATGAAGATCAGCTGTTTGCTATAACAAGATCATACTACGCAGCATATACTTTTATTGAAAAAAGCGAAACGGGATCTGACACTATCACTATTGACTGCAATAACTGCCTTACAATAGAACATAGCTCCGGTGAATCCCCATCTGACGAGCCTGCCGTCATTGAACAATACAAGGTAAACTTTGAAGCGTTCGTGAATGCCGTCAATCTTATCATGGAAACTGACAAGGATGAAAAAACAGCTCCTTTTGGTGATATGAGTGAATACGACTTTGACATTATCTTCGGCGAATATAATGAAAGCAGCCATGCCATCCCCGTCAGCGAAGAACAAAAACTGAACCTTGTCCAGTTCCTTAACAATGTGGATTACACTGAATGGACTGACGAGGATGAAGCCGAAGCAGCTCTTTCAAGTTATCCTGCAAAAGGCGAATATAATCTGCATGGAAAAAACGACTATTTCTTCTGCGATATCTCTTTTGATATTACAGGATGTCTTACAGCAACATACGGTGACTTTCCTCCTGATTCCGGTAATTATACAATGAAAAAATACAAGATAGACTATGATCTGTTCAGTAAAACTATTAAGCAGATAATCGGTGCAGATGATAACGAAAAGTCCGGCACCGGAACAAATCCTTTTATCAGCTTTGAATCCGAAATTAACAACGGAGCTGAAATAAAATACACCCTCTCCGACAAGCCCATGCCCGATCTTACTGAGGAGCAGTGCATACTTCTGGACAATTACTTTAATAAAGCCTTTGATAAGCTTGAATCTGTCGAAGATCACGTTCCTGTTTCAGAACCCATAATAAAATTTGAGGTTACAGTAATGCCCGATACAACGTTTTCCGTTCAAATTTACAGCGATGACTATCTCTATATAAAAAGCAGTATTGACCAAAATTCCGGATGGTATAAATATTCCGGCAGCCGGATGCACGCAGAGATCGAGACAGCATTCAGAAACGGCAGCAATACTGACAGCAATACGCTTTATCCGCCTTTCGGAAATCTGGCAAAGAACAGCGGAACATATAAAGTGATCCGAAGTGACAGCGCTGCCGCAGAACTTGAAGGAGATTTTCTCCACCAGATTTTCTACGGCTACGACTGGACTGAATGTGAAATTACCGAAGATATTGTTATCAAACCGGCAGAATTTACTTTCAGCTATGATTACAATGACTCCGATACAAACATCGTCTCCGTTTCTATTGACGGTCAGGTTCATTGGGTTCATCAGAATGCACATACAGAAAAAACAATAGAAGAACACTGGTATCAGCTTACCGACACCAATGTTCCGGATTCTCTTTCATCAAGATTCTCTGAATAATCTATATGTAAAAAGCCGCACTTTAAAACAGTGCGGCTTAATGGTTAGCATATAATTTCTTAAAATCCGTAGGCGTACAGTGCTTTATCTCTTTGAAAATACGATTGAAAGTGGTAAGGCTCTTGAATCCCGATCTCATTGCGACCTCGGTTATAGGAATAGTCGGATCAAGAAGCAAAATCTCTGCCGCTCTTGTGCGGCGTGCATTTATGTACTGCAAATATGACATGGAATTATACTGCTTGAATATTCTTGAAAAATGATATTTGCTGTAGCCTGCAACATTTGCAAGCTGATCCAGTGAAATATCATACATATAATTATTGTCGATGTATTTAAAAACTGTACCGAATTTTTCGCTGTATTCGCTGATCTTCTCGTCATCGCAGTCCATAAGTATCTTGCTCTGCTCAAGCTGAAATTCCCGCAGTGCCATAAAAAGTTCTATCATCATCAGATAAGTTCTGACTACGGCAAGCTCCGATTTTGAATTATACATTTTATATATATCCATCATGGTTTTTCTGGCTAAAATGTGCAGTTCTTTACTGTACTCAGGTGTAATAAGCACCGGGGATTTTAAAGATCTCATAACAGCTTCCAGCACCGGAACTTCTCCTATATTAACATTATCACACTGGAATATCAGTCTGTGCCCCGGAACAGCAGGCATACTGTGAAGTTCGCCGGGTGGAATGATAAGTACTTCGTTCTCTTTTATACGATAATCAATACCTCCTACATTGACGATATAGTAATTCTTCAAAGGCATAAGAAGTTCAACGGCACTATGCCAATGTACAGGATATGCTTCATTATCGTAATTATCATGAAGCAGTACGTACTTTTTTTCGTCATAATCAACTGTTTCATAATCTCCCGAAAGATACTTTATCACATTATTCACCACGCTTTAAATTTATACTTTCATATTTATTATATAACATAATATATAATTTGTAAAGAGATATGGTGAAACTTTGTTGATTTGTGACAAATTTTCATTCAATATTATTATAATCTGCCGGATTTCCCACCGAAAAATTTTGAGAATTCAGCTACAACACCGTAAAGAACAGACCCAACAGCAAGAATTATCCAGTTATGTCCCCAGTCATCTGCAATGAATCCCACTGCAAGAAACAGCGACGCCAATAAGAGCCAATATATTTTCCCGATACTTGGTATGCTGCTGTTTTCTTTTTTGACCGCTTTGCTTTCTTTAGAATATTTTTCCTCCTCAAGCAACTTTACAAATCCCTCATTGATATTCTCAGCCCTGACAATTAAATATACACCATAAGCACATATCAACAGCATAATGCATAATCCCACAGCACAAACAAAATCGGATTCTGAAATAAGTACCGAGCCGATCATAGGGATAACAGAAATTATACAAATAATCACACCCAGAACTTTATGACGTGTATATAAACTGTCAGAATTCTTCTTTTTTTCCTTTACCATTCCCGAAACTCCATATTCGGTATCTATGCTTTCTTCTTCAAGATATTTATACTGATTCATCTCACTGTCTGATACCATAAAAATTCCAACTGCCACAGCAACTATAAGCAAAAGTATTATAAGACCGACTATCCCTGCACTATCCTCAGATAACGGAATCCTGCCGCCTTCACCTGCCACACCAAGCAATATAAGCGGAATCACCGAAAAAATACAGAGAAAAACAGCAAAAGCTGTACGCCGTGCATTTTTTTCATTTATTTTAAGAAAAGCAGCTGCTTCTTCCATTGTCACTTTTCTGAGAGATTTCTCATCATCATCTCCGATAACCGGTTCATTATCGGGAACTTCAATCTCGTCGTTTAAAAGATAATCAGTAGTTACACTGAAAATACGAGAGAGCGCAAGTATTCTGTTCAGATCTGGTACAGACTGCGCCCCCTCCCATTTTGAAACCGCCTGACGGCTTACGTTCATTTTTTCGGCAAGTTCTTCCTGTGACATACCGCTTTTCTTTCTCAGATCAATAAGCTTATCCGCAAAAATCATAAATTTTTTCTCCCTTACTGTATTTTGTATTCAATGCGGTCTCTAAAAGCCTCAATTGATTACGGTCTAATTATATGATATATTTCAGTTGAAGTCAAGCAGCCGTACTTTACAATTTGTCAACAGGCAGTTGCAAACCACGTTTTTTAGCTGAAAATAAAACAGCAGCCGGCTGTTTTAGCCGACTGCTGAAAGGGGATATGAATTGAAGAAATCTTATTTTAAAAACACACTTTTAGAAAAATCAATTGCACTTTGTATAGATCTGTCCGCCGTTAAGCTGCTTGCCTTTTGCCTCGAACATCTCAGAAACAGTTACTATCTGCCATCCCTGTGCCTTGAGGTAAGGTGCAAGCTCTTCGATTGCGGCTGCTGTTGACTCATATGTCTCGTGACAAAGAACGATAGATCCGTTAAGAGAACCGTCATTCATTGCTGTCTTGATTTTATTTACCATCTGTTCCTTTGTTGCGCCGTTCCAGTCCTGTGTATCAATAGCACAAGTAATAAGCGGAACATCATTGAGAGTTGACTGTACAGTCTGGTTGGAAGCAAGATAAGGAAGTCTCAGCAGCTTTGAAGGCTCTGTTCCGATAATGCCTTTAAGCCTTGATGCACACTGGTCATACTCGCTTCTTATCTCGGATGCAGATTTCTGTGTAAGATTTGGATGTGATTTTGTATGATTAGCAATCTCCATGCCCTTTGAATAGGCATATTTAACTTCCTGTTCGCCGTCGGTTCCTTTGATCCAGTCACCGACATAGAAGAATGTTGCACGGAAATCCTGCTTTGCAAGAGCATCTATAATTCTTGTACCCGTTGCCGGAGATGCTCCGTCGTCAAAGCTGATAGCAACCATAGGCTTTGAAGGATCAACTTTTCCCGAAGGTGTAACATCAGGAGTTGAGATCTCTCCTACTGTTCCCTTTCCGGTTACTACCTTTGATGCTGTTCCCTTTGAAGCTGCCTGAACATCATCAAGATAGTAGTCAGCCGTTGAATCGGGAAGTTCAACATAGAGCAGAAGATCAGTTGCTCCTGCCGGAATAGTGTAAGCTGTATTTTCAAGCTTTGTCCATGTCTTGTCAGCCGCTGTCGCAACTGCTACTTCATCATACATTTCCTCTCCGTCAAGGTTATACTGGAGAGTAATTTTTGCGGACTGGGAAGTGCCTGATGCCTGAAGAACTGCAGCACTGAAGCTGTATGTTCCTCCTGCCTTATACGAACTGTCAAGAGCCTTTGCAGCGCCCTGCCATGTGTCCTCTCTTCCAGTTACCTTCAGAGATGATCCACTTGAATAATAGGTAGAATTATCAAGTGAAAGTGATGCTGCTCCTCTCTGCTCCCAGCCGTCTGTTCCTGAAGAGAAGCTGTTATCAAAAAAATCGGCATCCGAATATTCTAAAACTGTAGTTGTTACTATAGGAGCTGTGCTGCCCTCCTGAACACTCTCAGGAAGCTTGCTTAGAATGCCAAGAAGATATTTCTGAATAGCAAGAGCATCAAGGTTTGTAAGGCCATTTCCTGCCTCGTTTACGTCTGCATTGTTCTTGCCCTGTTCGGTAATGTGTGCCGGATCACTTCCGTTCACACCGTATGAATCGGGATTACCGATTGCCTGCATAACAAGTACTGCATCATTGATAAAGACCTTGCCGTCACAGTCTGCATCGCCCCAGAGAGTTACATCTGAACCGGAGCTTATAGGCTTAGTTGTTGTGGTTGTTGTAGTTGTTTTATTGGGCTTCGATGTGGTTGTAGTAGTTGTTATAGGATCCTGCTTGATATTTGCAGCAACTTCCATAACTGCTGTGTAAGCTTCCTTGGGTTTATATCCCTGAGAGAAGAGCAGAGGATTCTGGCTGCTTCTCCAGCTTATGCTGTCGTTTGTTCCCCATACTGTGAATGCAGGAATCTTATCTGCATTGTCAACTGCCATCTGGAAAATTGACTTAAAGAGAGCTGCCTGAGCCGAATAGTCACCGCTTGTTGTGATATCAAGCTCTGTGATCTGAACTTCAAGACCGGTGCTGAGGAACTTTTCAAGAGCTGTCTTATAAGTAGAAGCACTCGGATATCCTACATCAAGATGAGACTGCATACCGATACCGTCAATAAGTCCCTGCTCTTTGAGCTTCATTGCAATATTGTAGATATCGTTTGTCTTTGCGGGAATGTACTCGTTATAATCGTTGATGTAAAGCTTGCATCCCTCGGGAGCATACTTTCTTGCATATTTGAATGCGTTGATGATGAATTCATCATTTGTATCGCCGTAAACAGCAGTCCAGCCGGAATTGCTGCCGGGACGAAGTCCGCCGCCGTCATTTACGAAAAGCTCGTTGCAGACGTCATATGAATAAAGGTCAAGATTAGGATACTGTGTTGCGATAGCTTCAAATGTATCCTTAATGAAGTTTTCGAGACGCTTGTTCATTGTTTCCTTTGAAACATAAGCGCCGCTGCTCTGGAATCCTTCTTTGAAGAACCAGTCAGGTGTCTGGCTGTACCATACAAATGTATGTCCACGGAGGCCTAAACCGTTATCCTCGCAGAATTTAAGTGTCTGTGCTGCCCTGTTAAGGGAAATTACAGCGTGATTGTTATCTCCGCCCTGAATGGAAGCCTGCTGCTGAAGAAGTGCATCGGGCTTGAGTTCATTTTCGGGAGTAATGCTGTTGAAATGCTTCAGGATGAAAGCTTTTCCTTCAGCGCTGTTGAGTTCGTTAGGGCTTACTGATGTACCGATTCTGAAGCAAGTCTTGAATGCATCCTTGAGAGAATCGCTTGAAGGTGTTGAGGGATTTGAAGGATTTGAACTTGTTCCGCCTGCAACAGTGCCTTTGCCTGTTGTTACGGATGACTTTACGCCTGACTTTGATCCCTGTGCTTCGTCGATATAGAAATCTGTAAGGCTGTCAGGAGCTTCTACATAAAGCAGAAGATCTGATGCACCTGAGGGTATAGTGAACGAAGTATTTTCAAGCTTTGTCCACTCACCGCTTTTAGCTGTAGCAACAGCTATCTGATCGTAGTTGTCCTCACCGTTCAGTTTATACTGAAGTGTAAGCTGCATATCAACTGACGAGCCGCTCTTTTGAAGAACGCCTGTGCTGAAACTATAAGTATTTCCGGCAACAAAGGCATCAGAATCGAGAGTGATGGAAGCACCGTGCCAGTTATCTGTACGTCCTGTAACATAAAGTGACTTCTTACCGGAATAATAATTATCCGAATCTGTTTTAACAGATGCATCACCTCTTGCCGACCAACTGTCAGTACCTGATTCAAACGTGCTCTTGAAATAATTACCGTCTGCATCAGGTTCTACTGAGGGAGTGGGATCGGGTGTGCCGGGATCTGGATTTCCGCTGGGATCTGTATAAACGTCGAGCTTTTTAATATCTGCGACGCCGCTGCTCTGCCAGCCTTCGGCATTCAGAGCAACTTCATAAAGATTACCGATGCCCCAGCCCTGGTCTGCCCATGCTTTGAAGTGATCGGAAACAGTAATGTGACCGGAAGTTCTCTTTTGCTGACGAACACTGAAATACTGCTTGAATGTCTCACTGCCTCCGTTGATAGTCGGACCTGTATGATCCATCTGGAAAATCTTGTACTGTGCGCCGTCAATGGTAACCATTTTGCCGTTAGCATCCGGACACCAGTCTACCCAGTCTTCGATGATGTAATACTCAACGAGCGGAACATTGCCGGCATTCTTGTTCTGGAACCAGCCGTATACGCAAAGACGTGAGTTGCCGTTGGCACTGCCTGTCTGACGATAATCTGCTTCATAGTCCATACCGATGTATGGATAATCGGTAGCCTTTTTCTGAGAACCGAAGTCCAGACCACGGCGGGCAAGGAAGTTACCGCTGCTGACGCTTGCATTCCACTCTGCCTTGAAAGCAGCACCGTCACCAAGTGTCATAGAACCGCTTCCGCCGGTATTGTCAATCCAGACCTCATAACTGTAGCCGTCACAATTGCCCTTATGCTGATTTGTACCGTTGCCGACGCTGAGTTTGTCACCGACATTTGCTGCTGAAGAAGTAGGCATTTTCGGAAGCATCGTGAAGCACATAACTGCAACCGTAAATACACTTGCCAATTTGCTTAATTTACTTTTCAGTTTCATAAAAATCCTCCTTTTAGAAATAATCGGTAGATGAAATCCGTCCGGATTTCGTGGAGTACTTTACGGTAAAACCGCACTAAGCACTCTGTTATAATATAATGGTAAAGTTCATCCGGAAGCGTATCCGGAATCATATGCTGAACAGTGTGCAGATCCCTGTCAGCAAATTGCCGCCTCTGAAAAATATTTCTGATAAATGAATTTCAGGAGGTCATCTTATATTAATATTTTATTCCATTTTCATTAACAATTCAAGTCGTTTGTTGCTGTTTATCAACAAATCAGTCATTTTTTGCTAACTTCAAAGAACTGTACGCTATATCATTATTTCCCGTATTTTTCCGAATCACAGGCGTATCCCCCTACATTTCACACAAGACGAAGTATTTTTATCCATAAAGCAGAAAAAATATTTTATCATTTAACATTATACTGCTCACGTTGATTAAAATAACTATCTTGAAATCTGTTTAATTTATGTCAGTACTTGCAAATTAAAGAAAAATATGTTATAATTAGAACATCACAAGCGAAAAGAGGAATCGGGATATGAAAATAAACTGGAATTCAAAATACAATACCATTTCCATTTACACTATACTGACTTTCACAGCCTGCCTGATTGTCTACGCTGTTCTCTTTAATTTCACTATAGTAGGAAGAGTGATAAAAACATTTCTGTCCGTAGCAGCACCGATAACATGGGGACTTGTCATCGCCTATCTGGTAAATCCTATAATGATGTTTGCGGAAAAGCGAATAAAAAAACTGACTGAACGCAAAAAAACACATCCCAGATTAAATCGTATTATAGCTGCTGCCATTGCAATGACAGTTTTTATTGCCATAATTTCATCTCTTCTTGCAATCATACTGCCGCAGGTACTCAACAGCATAACCGGAATTTTTGAAAATGTCAGCACATATATCGACAACTGTCACGACTGGGTAAATTCTCTCTCCGACAAATATCCCGATCTCGTAAAAAATGCCGATGAACAAATAAACAGTCTTGAAATAGATGTAAATAAATTCGTGGAAGATTTAGTACCTAAAGTCGGCGATCTTATGGTCAAGATAACCGACCGCACTTTTGCTTTCGTAATTGCTATAAAAGATTTCCTTATCGGAATGATAGTAGCCGTTTATTTTCTATATGATAAGGAACATTTTCAGGCGCAGATCAAAAAGTTCACCTATGCGATTCTTCCGGAAAAAGGTGCTTCCGCTTTCTTCCGGGTATGTACGCAGACAAATGGGTCTATAAGCGGTTTTATTTCCGGAAAAATTATTGATTCCATAATTATCGGCTTTCTCTGTTTCATCTGCATGACCGTTATGAAACTTAATTTTGCTGTTCTTATTTCCGTTATCGTAGGAATCACTAACATAATTCCTTTTTTCGGACCTTTTATCGGAGCTATTCCAAGCGGACTCCTGCTTCTTGTTTCATCGCCGAAACAAGTGATTCCTTTTGCAATTCTTATACTCATTATACAACAGCTTGACGGAAACGTTATCGGTCCAAAGATTCTTGGTCAGTCAACAGGTGTATCCTCATTCTGGGTGCTGTTCTCAATTCTGGTCGGCGGGGGTCTGTTCGGATTTGTAGGAATGATACTCGGCGTCCCCGTATTTGCCGTTGTATATTCTCTGATAAGCGAATATATCAGCTATCGTCTCGAATCAAAAAATATGTCTGCCGTTACCGCCGACTATATCCCTGCTGTTCCCGAACCGGTCAAAAAGAAAAAGAATACCAAAGGCAAAGATAACAAATAGCACGAAACAGCCATATGCCCCATAAGGCGGCATATGGCTGTTTTCTTAGAGCCTGTTTAGTATCTCAATGTGTGCGGATTATGCTTCTATCTGATACTGTTCCGCTTCCCTGATAAGTTTTACATCAACAAGAGCGTCGGTCACTGTACCGTTTTCGACAAATTCCTCGGAAAAAATCTTTCCTTCCTCCCGTATTCTTCCTGCAAGACCTGCTTTTGAATAGGGAATAAGCAATTTCATTCTCCTTGCTGTCACAGGAAGCTTTCTTACAATACATTCAAGCAGTCTGTCAAATCCCTGCCGTTCTCTGGCACTTATCAGAACAGTTGAATCATCCTCAAAAACGGTATCGGCATCCAGAGCAGCATCAAGTTTATTCATTACGTTTATTTTCGGTATATCACCGCAGCCAAGCTCGGCAAGCAGATGTTCCGTTACCTCAGCCTGTTCCTGCCTTTCAGGAGAGGAGAGATCCTGTACATTCAGTATCACATCCGCCGAAGCTGCTTCTTCCAGAGTGGATTTGAACGCTTCTACAAGATTATGCGGCAGTCTCCGTATCAGTCCGACCGTATCAATCAGCATAACGCTGCGTCCGTCGGGCAGTTCTATGGAGCGTGAAGTAGTATCAAGAGTCGCAAAAAGCTTGTTTTCCGCCAGAACTCCGGCATCCGTCAGAGCATTGAGCAAAGTCGATTTTCCCACATTGGTATATCCGACGATAGCAGCGCAGAGAACTCCGTCTTTCTTCCGGCGTGAGCGTGAAAAGGAACGGTGTTTTTTCAGTTCCTCCAGTTCGGCTTCAAGATAGGAGATCCTTTTTCTGATATGCCGCTTATCCGTTTCCAGCTTTGTTTCACCCGGACCTCTTGTGCCAATGCCTCCGCCAAGCCTTGAAAGAGCATTTCCCATTCCTATAAGACGTGGCAGACGATATTTCTGCTGTGCCAGTTCAACCTGCAGCTTTCCCTCTTTGGTACGGGCACGCTGAGCAAAGATGTCCAGTATCAGCGTTGTTCGGTCGATTACCCGTACATCAAGGATATCCTCGATATTCCTCACCTGAACACCTGTCAGTTCGTGGTCGAATATAACCAGCTCGGCTTTGAATATTTCAAGCTGTTCTTTCAGTTCTTCAAGACGTCCACTGCCCATGCAGGTCGCAGGATCGTATGAGGGGCGTTTCTGGATAACTGTCCCCACCACTTCTGCTTCAGCGGTAACGGCAAGCTCCTCCAGCTCACGAATAGATATTTCCGCATCAAATTCTCCGGTATCCACGCAGGCAAGAACCGCTTTGACCGGAATATTTTCAGTTTTATTTTCGTACATCAGGATTCCTTTCTCATACTGCCGATCAGCTTTCTTATCTCATCCGGAGTAAAAACATATTTCTTACCGCAGAAATGGCAGCATACTTCCGTATCTTTCCCCTCTTCGGCTATATCATTCAGTTCTTCCTCACCGATGCTTATTAAGACTTTCTCCGTTCTCTCACGGCTGCAATCGCAATGATATACCGGTGAAGCCGTATCAAGCTCGTTGGGGTCAAGACCTTTAAGAACCATACCGGCAATTTCCTCCGGCGATACTCCCTCATCCAGAAGCTTAGAAACCGGAGGTATCTTACCAACATTTTCCTCAATGATATCTATACACTTTTCATCTGCAAACGGCAGCAGCTGCACTAAAAATCCTCCTGCCGACCTTACCGTCAGATCGGGATTTACCAGAACCCCCAGACTGCATACCGTAGGTATCTGCTCGCTGACTGCATAATAATTTGCAATATCCTCGGCTATTTCGCCGGAAACAAGCGGAATTACTCCCACATACGGCTCTTTGAGTCCCATATCACGCACAACGGAAAGATTACCGTCACGTCCGACAGCTCCGCCGACATCAAGCTTTCCCTGAGCGTTAAGCGGAATTTCCACAACCGGATTTGCAACACAGCTTTTTACATTTCCCCGGCTGTCGGCAACGGTGGTAAGCTGTCCGGCAGGGCCGCCGCCATTTATACGGAGAGTAATGCTGTCATTTTCGCCTTTAAGCATATATCCCATAAGGGAAGCGGCTATGGTCAGCCGTCCGAGACCTGCCGTTATTACCGCAGATGACTTATTTATCCGTTCTATTTCAGATACGATGTCCTTAGCGTCAAGAACTTCTGCAAAGGCAGAACCATCTGCCGATATTGCTCTATATAATTTACCCATTGTATTATCCTTTCATATATTCTGACCATTGCGTATGCATCGTGCAACATATACTATACGCTGCGTATCATCAGCAGGCGGTGCAAATGTATCATCCCCGTATTTGGCAAGAAGCTCGAACCCCGACTCTGCAAGCAGATTTTCAAGTACTTCTTCACTGTAGGCTTTCTCCGAAAAGCTATCGGAACTCCGTTCGTACAGACCGTCGTCAACTTCCTCAAAAAATTCGAGATTCATCCTTACCTCGTTGGTTTCCTTATTCAGGGTATTTTCCCATACGCAGTAGATGCCCTCTGCCTCATAAGTGAAAGTATTGTCAGCAAGGATATGCCGATGCTTGTACAGAGTGTTCACATCAAAGATAAACAAGCCATCAAGCTCGGAAAAGAATGCCACACCCTCAAAAACTTTCCGTACATCCTCAATGGATGGCAGATGATTTATACTGTCCAGTGCGCAGATAGTCACATCGACCGTACCGTACATATCAAGCTGCTGCATATCCTGACAGAGATACTGTACACTGCTGCCGCTGTCAAATTTCTTTTCTATAGCGATTCCCAGCATCTCATCGGAATTATCCACTCCAACAACATCATACCCCAGACTGTCCATGACCTCTGAAATGCTGCCCGTTCCGCAGGCAAGATCAAGGAGAATATTTCCTTCGGTTGTCTTGAACTTTCTTATTATCTCATGAAAATATTCTCCCCGTTTCCGGTAGTCAATATTCGCCGTAAGTTTATCATAAAATCGTGCAAAAGCACTGTAGCCTGACATCTGTTTCACCTCCCGGAAACTTCGGAAACCATTTCGTTTCCGTCCTCGTCAACGGTGACACACTCCTTTATTACAAGAATTTCCTCACCATTTTCATCATATTCAAAACGATATATATAATGCTGACCGTCCTCGTTGCTGACATAGTCATGTTTTCGTGAAACGGGAACAAGCGTGCCTGATTCCCACCTATAGACGGTGGTTTCATGATCGGCGGCACTTATCTTTACCGCAAGATCCAGAACCTGATTATCTGCATCGACGTCCATAAGCTGCCCTATCTCATTCAGTACATCCCATTTTTCAAAAGAATTGAAATTTCTTGTAGGATTCATATAAAAATATGTGCCCGGAATGTTCGGAGTTCCGATTATATCCGGTACAAAAAGATCATCATAACCGTCAAAATTGAAGTCGGAAATTATGAGAAATTCTTCCGGATCACGGTCATAGCTCTCGGCACGCTTTATAAGATCCGTACAGTCAAGCTCTATTTTCTGTAAAACAGAACTTCCATCATAATACATGATACCGTCATCTTCAACTTTGAATTTATACTCTGAATCTTTCAAAGCTGCGGATTCAGATGTCTCCGGAATTGTTGTTTCCCCTTTGATATCCGAAACAGGAACTTTCTCTTTTTCACTTGAAGCAGAACTTTTTTCTCTGTCAGAACATCCGGATAAGATTCCTGCGGCTATCAGAAGAATAAAGGCAATACTGCACAAAGATTGTGCGTCAGATGCACAGTCAGATTTTTCGTCAGATTGCATAAAAATCATGCAGGCAGGCTTGCGCCTGTCAAGGGATTTTTGTGTGAAATGACGGAAAATATGCAAGCAGATGACGTACAATCTTTGTGCGGTGTTGCCTAAGTACTTTCTCATCCTATCCTTACCTGACCTTTCTGCAACAAAAGGCGGACTATGTATCCGCCTTTGTGAACTTTAGTATTACTTATTTTCCATATCCTTTACCTTGCAGCACTTCTTATACTTCTTGCCGCTGCCGCACGGACAAGGATCGTTGTCCTTTATTTTCTTTGCCTTAGCCTGATTGGAAAAACTTCCGTCGCCTGCTCCGGCATTGGGGGCATCCGGTTTTGCGACCTGTTCACGCTCCGGCATACTGTCCTTTCTCACTCTTACGGTAAGCAGCATATGTATAGTATCCTCACGGATCGCTTCTACCATTGCATCGAACATTTCAAATCCCTCGAAACGATACTCAATAACAGGATTCTTCTGACCGTAGGAGCGCAGTCCGATACCCTTTTTCAGCTCTTCCATATCGTCGATGTGAGCCATCCACTTTGTATCAACAACTTTAAGCAGGATAACACGTTCCAGTTCACGCATTATCTCCTCGCCGTATTCTTCTTCCTTAGCCTGATAGATCTCTCCTGCCTTTTCACTGAGAGCCTGGATTATATCCTCCTTAGTGACATCCTCAAGTTCTTCTTCGGTAAATTCAAGATCCTCCGGTCCGAGAAGCCATCCCTGGAAATGATCTTTAAGACCTACGATGTTCCATTCTTCCTTGACCGTATCATCAACGAGATATGTATTAACGGTTGTTGTGATGAGATCTTCCATCATCTTGAGGATACTTTCGTGGAGATCCTCGCCGTCAAGAACCTGTGCTCTCTGCTTGTAGATTATCTCACGCTGAGTATTCATAACATCGTCGTAATTAAGTACGTTCTTTCTGATGCTGAAATTGTTTCCCTCGACCTTTTTCTGTGAGGACTCAATGATCTTTGTAAGAAGTTTGCTTTCAATAGGCATATTTTCATCAACATTGAGTGTTTTCATCATGTTTTCAAGACGTTCGCCGGCAAAAATACGCATAAGATCGTCCTCTACCGAAAGGAAGAAACAGCTTTCACCCTCATCGCCCTGACGTCCCGAACGTCCACGGAGCTGATTGTCAATACGTCTTGATTCATGACGTTCAGTACCCAGAATGTAAAGACCTCCGGCTTCCTTTACCTTTACAGCCTTTTCCTTTACTTCCTCGTTGAACTTATTGTAAAGCTGACGATACAGTTCTCTTGCCTGTAAGATTTCCTGATTATCAGTATCAGCAAAGCCTATAGCCTCAGTAATTATTTCCTCAGGTATCTGACGCTTTCTCATTTCTGCTCTTGCAAGAAATTCTGCGTTTCCGCCCAGCATGATATCGGTACCACGTCCTGCCATATTCGTGGCAATAGTAACGGCACCGTATTTGCCTGCCTGTGCTACGATTTCAGCTTCCTTGGCGTGCTGCTTGGCATTGAGCACTTCATGCTTGACGCCCTTTCTTTTCAGCATGGCAGAAAGAAGTTCGGATTTTTCAATGGAAACAGTACCTACAAGGATAGGCTGTCCTTTGTCATGACATTCAATTATCTTATCTATGATAGCGGCATATTTGCCCTTTTCCGAACTGAATACCTGATCGTTATGGTCAATTCTGATAACGGGCTTGTTCGTCGGGATAGAGATAACGTCAAGTTTATAGATCTCCTTGAATTCTGCTTCTTCGGTCATAGCAGTACCGGTCATTCCGGAGAGCTTTGTATAAAGACGGAAGAAATTCTGGAAAGTAATAGTTGCAAGAGTCTTTGATTCGCTCTTGATCTTTACACCTTCCTTTGCCTCAATTGCCTGATGAAGTCCGTCATTGAAACGGCGTCCCATCATAAGACGTCCCGTAAATTCGTCAACGATAATAATTTCTCCGTCCTTGACAACATAGTCGATATCGTTCTTCATAACGCCGTTTGCCTTGATAGCCTGATTGATATGATGAAGAAGTGTCATATTATCGGGGTCCATAAGGTTTTCTACATTGAAAGCAGCCTCTGCCTTTTTAACGCCTCGCTGAGTGATGGTTGCTGTCTTTGCCTTTTCGTCGATAATATAGTCTGCGGTCTCGTTAAGAGCGTCCTGATCTGCCTTGTCATCCATTTCAACAACGGTAGTAGGCGTAAGCGTCTTGGCAAATCGGTCAACTATCGAGTAAAGATCGGTAGACTTGTCCCCTCTTCCTGAAATAATAAGAGGAGTACGTGCTTCGTCAATAAGTATGGAATCGACCTCATCAACGATAGCAAAGTTAGGAGCACGCTGAACACGCTCTTCCTTATGTGTTACCATATTGTCACGGAGGTAGTCGAATCCGAGTTCGTTGTTTGTTGCATAAGTTACATCGCAGTTATATGCTGCACGTCTTTCATCGTTAGTGAGACCGTGAAGGATGCATCCTACGGTAAGTCCCAGCCAGCGGTGAACTTTTCCCATTTCCTCTGCCTGCGTCTTGGCAAGGTAATCGTTTACCGTTACAACGTGAACGCCCAGACCTGAAAGGGCATTGAGGTAAGAAGCGACACAGGCAACAAGGGTTTTACCTTCACCTGTTTTCATTTCGGCTATACGTCCCTGATGAAGAACGATAGCACCGATTATCTGCACAGGATACGGCTTTTTTTCCAGAACTCGCCATGCTGCCTCTCTTACCGTTGCAAGAGCCTCAGGGAGAATATCATCAAGTGTTTCGCCGTCTTCAAGCCTGTCCTTGAATTCCTGAGTTTTTGCCTTGAGTTCGGCATCAGAAAGCTGCTGATACTCTTCGTCAAGTGCAAGGACTTTATTTTTAATAGGTTCGATACGCTTCAGCTCTCTGTTGCTGTAGCCGTTAGCGCCGAAAATTCCTTTGAATAAACCCATTTGTATACCGCCTTTTCATGTATTGTTGATTTTAGGATATAAATACATATAATATATTTTACAGCAAATCAGCACATTTGTCAATACCTACTTCAAATCTTGCAGAAACTTATTGTAAGCTTTGTCGATATATCCTGACATATGCTCAAAATAAGCCTCGCCGAACGGTACAAAAAGGTAAGCCTCATCGCAGAATTCGTCACTCTCGTAACGCTCTTCGCCGAAATAGTCAAGCGCCATGCTGTCCACGTCTGAGGGATAGCACGGAGCATCGTCATCGCCGTAAAAATCGTAATAATATCCGGAAAACGCCTTTCCCTCTTCCGTGAAAAGTTCCTTGTTCAGTTCGCCGTCCAGAGAATTAATGAGAAATTTCCGTATATCCAGCTCACCTGAGCGTATCTGCCCGAACTCCTCGTCAAAATAATCAAGAAATTCATCGTTTATCATATTGTGTTCTATCATCCAGCGCAGAAATGCGGCTATATGATCGGCACCGTTTATATCCGGTATGTCAAGTTCCTTTTCCTCGATCTTGCAGGCGTGATCCTCCACAGTATCAAGAATATCGCTGAAGTTGTCAGGAACACAGGAACTTCTTTCCGAATCTGCCACCTTTGAGAAATTGCTTCCCATACGGTCAGTGAGAGCTGCCGAGCCGTTTTTTTCCGCAAACATGAGCTCGCTCTCGGTAAGCGGTATCACCTGATAAAACGTGACTTCATCATCCTCAGAAAGCCTGCATTCCCATGAATCCCTGCCGAACATGGACATCAGCAGTATTACCCCACGGAATCCGGACTGCCTCTGAAAACTCTTTCCGTAGTCGATAGTGTGCCCCCAGCTTAGCCATGTATTGTCTGCGGCGGAGAATTCCGCTATCAGATCGAGAAGATGCACCGGCCAGAAATCATTCGGCTCGCTTCCGTCAAACTTCCAGCCGGGCGGCAGACAGAGCACAAGCTCTCCCCTGCCGGAATGCTCTTCTCCGCTTTTTCCCACTGCTCTCATTACGTGAGCACCCATTCCGACCGTCACAAGCGTGACATACGGATTTTTGCGGCTTGCCGGGATAACATTTATGTCAAGCGATAAACGTCCCTCTTCTTTTCTCTGAAAAAAGTTCTCGGATGTGCCGAATTTATCCGTTATGTGCTCTTCAACGATTCTTTTCTGCTCATCGGTATAGATCTCCCGTTCCGCTTTTTTCTTTCTTCCACGTGCCATTGTCACACATCCCGTCCAAGTATTATTTTTGCGATATCCTGCGGCTTTTCAGCGATATGATCCGCACCTGCCGATTCAAGTTCCTGCCGTCCACGGAATCCCCATGCGCATCCTATGGAAATAAGCCCGGAATTTTTTGCCGTCCGTATATCCACATTACTGTCACCTATCATGTATACTAAGTTGTCATCCGGAAGCCCGTCAAGTATCTCTCTTATCACGGCAGGATCCGGCTTTTTCGGACGTTCATCACAGCCGCCCAGTACCTTGAAGAATCCTGCTTCCGGAAGAAATGCTGCAATTATCTTTCTGGCGGCATCCTGCGGCTTATTTGTAGCTACTGCAAGCTTCACTCCGGACTGTGAAAGAATTCTTATCGTTTCCGCAATTCCGTCATACAGCCGGGTATTGTCCAGATAATGACTTCCGTAGCGGATACAGAATATATCATAAAGTTCTCCTGCCCTGTCCTTGCTGCCGTCGGGAAGCGCACGGTAACATAGCTTCTGAGCACCGTTTCCGACCATCTGCTTATAGCTCTCTACGGAATGCACAGGATATCCGAGTTCTTTCAGACCGTAATTAACGGCATCGGCAAGATCCTGCAATGTATCGGCAAGAGTGCCGTCAAGATCAAAAATTGCTGTTATCACAAAAATCACCTCATATTCTTGATGCAAGGAGTTCAGAATACTGCCTGCGGAACGCTTCAAATCTTCCCTGTTCGATCGCATCACGTATCTTCTCTGCAAGAGTGTTGTAAAAATAAAGATTGTGCTGAACCGCAAGACGTCCGGCAAGCTGCTCGTTCGCCTTGAAAAGATGACGGATATATGCACGGCTGAAATTCCTACAGGTCGGGCAGTCACAGTGCTCGTCAACGGGACGTGGATCGGTCTCGTAGCATTTATTGCCGAGATGCATGATTCCGCTCCATGTAAATACTGTTGCATGACGTGCATTGCGGCTGGGCATTACGCAGTCGAACATATCCACGCCACGGGCGACTGCCTCAATTATATTAGACGGAGTTCCCACTCCCATGAGATAACGGGGCTTATCTGCCGGCATATAAGGCTCAACCGTCTCGATTATTCTGTACATATCCTCTGTTTCTTCACCGACTGCAAGACCGCCTATAGCATAGCCGTCAAGATCGAGGGCAGCTATCTGCTCCATGTGCCTTATGCGTATATCGTCGTATGTCGAACCCTGATTTATGCCGAAAAGCAGCTGATTTTTATTTATCGTATCCGGCAGGCTGTTAAGACGTGCCATTTCTTCCTTGCAGCGTATCAGCCAGCGAGTGGTGCGGTCAACGGATGCTTCAACGTACTTTCTCGGCGAGGGATTTTCAATACATTCGTCAAACGCCATGGCGATAGTAGACGCAAGATTGGACTGTATCCGCATACTTTCCTCCGGTCCCATAAATATGCGTCTGCCGTCGATATGCGAAGCAAAATACACTCCCTCCTCCTTGATCTTACGGAGCTTTGCAAGGGAAAAGACCTGAAATCCTCCGCTGTCCGTGAGAATAGGCTTGTCCCAGTTCATGAACTTGTGAAGTCCGCCCATTTCTCTGATTATATGGTCGCCGGGACGCAGATGCAGATGATAGGTATTACACAGTTCCACCTGTGTTTTCAGTCCCTTTAAATCAACAGAAGAGATCCCCCCCTTGATAGCGGCAGATGTTCCCACGTTCATGAAGCATGGTGTCTGAAATGTGCCGTGAACAGTCGTCACCTGTCCACGTCTTGCCTTGTTTTCCTGTTTTAATAATTTAAACATAATGTCTCCTTATTTTATATCCTTATACGGCTCATCAGTCTCCGGTGTTCGGTATTCGTTCTTCTCGTAGTAGCCGATAAGTCTTCCGTCCTCATCACGCAGAGCTGTCATATAAACGTCCTTGTTTTCCTTTTCGTTATGGAATGTAAATATCCGGTTGTTGTCACGGCTTTCTCCGAACCACTTCACTACAGCCCTGATTTTATCATTGGATTCACTGTTGTGGCAGTCAAGAAGCGAGCTTCCGAGAAGATGAATCCCCTTTTTTTCATAAAACGAAGATGCCGCCGGATTCATATAGATTATCTTATGCCCAAGGTCGCAGACGATCACCCGTGCCGGATCGTTTTCAACTATACTTCTGAAAAATACTGAAATATCCATTTTTTCGCTCCTTAAAGAATACACATAGAATCGCCGAAACTGAAAAATCTGTATTTTTCTTCAACGGCTTTTTTGTAAGCATTCATAGTGTTGTCATAGCCCATAAACGCCGAAACAAGCATGATAAGGGTACTTTCCGGCAGGTGGAAATTGGTGATAAGACCGTCTATACACTTGAATTTGTAGCCGGGATATATGAAAATATCCGTGTATCCCTCATGCTCGGCGATCTCATTGTAAAAGCTTGCAACGCTTTCAAGAGTCCGGCAGGATGTAGTTCCCACAGCGATAACACGTCCTCCCTCAGCTTTTGTGCGGTTGATAAGATCGGCTGTTTCTTTCGGAAGATAATAATGCTCGCTGTGCATTTTATGATCGAGAACATTATCCTCTTTGACAGGACGGAAAGTTCCAAGTCCCACATGGAGTGTCACAAACGCCGTATTTACGCCCTTTTCATGAAGCTTGTCAAGCAGCTCCGGAGTGAAATGAAGTCCTGCCGTAGGAGCAGCCGCCGAACCAAGTTCTCTGGAATAAACAGTCTGATAACGCTCCTTGTTCTCCAGTTTTGCAGTAATATAGGGCGGCAGCGGCATCTGTCCCACGTCGTCAAGAGCGGCAAAAAAATTCCCCTCGCACTCAAACCGGACTATCCTGTTGCCGTCGTCCTTTACCTCAACGACCTCGGCGATAAGACGTCCGCTGCCAAAACTGAATTTCGTACCGGCTTTTGCCTTTTTTCCGGGGCGGCAGATTATCTCCCAGAGCTTGTCGCCTTTCTGTTCAAGAAGAAGAAATTCGATAAACGTTCCGTTTCCGATCTTCTCACCGTACAGCCTTGCCGGGATAACACGTGAATCGTTCATTACCAGTAAGTCACCCTCGTTCAGGTGTTCGCATAAATTATAGAAGTGGTCGTGGCTGATCTCACCGGTAAAGCGGTCAACACACATCATACGGGAAGCGCTCCTTGGTTCGACCGGTGTCTGGGCTATAAGCTCCTGTGGGAGATCATAATAAAAATCAGATTTTAAAATTTGCATGGAATTCTCCTTTTCGTTTAAAAAACTCTTGACATATCAATAATTAAGTGCTATTATAGTAACAAGGTAGAGGTGCGGATGCGATCAGTAACCTGACGGAGGATGACCATTCCTTTGAAGTCACGTGAAAGGCAATTCCGCCGAAGGACTGTCTCCGGTAAATTCAGTTCTGGTCACAGGTTCAACAGGTCTGCGACTGTCATCATGCTTTATGGTGGAGAGCTATCGGCATTGTTTATACCGATGTCAATATTTCTATTATAACGTATGATGAACCGGTTTGCAACCGGTTTTTGTTATTTTCAGTAAATTTTTATAAAAGGAGATCATTTATGAAACAGTACAATGTTGGTATTATCGGCGCAACGGGCATGGTGGGTCAAAGATTTGCAACTCTGCTTGAAAATCATCCCTGGTTCAGCGTCAAGGTTCTTGCCGCTTCACCCAGAAGCGCCGGACAGACATATCAGGAAGCAGCAGGCAGCCGCTGGAAAATGACAGTTCCAATGCCTGAATCCATGAAGAATATGATTCTTATGGACGCTACATCGGATATTGACAAGATCGCCGGAATGGTAGACTTCTGTTTCTGTGCCGTTGATATGAAAAAAGACGAAATAAAGGCTCTTGAAGAAGCATACGCAAAGGCTGAATGTCCTATTGTTTCCAACAACTCCGCCCACAGATTCACTCCGGATGTTCCAATGGTAGTTCCGGAGATCAATCCGGATCACATTGAGATCATCAAGGCTCAGAGAGAGCGTCTCGGCACTAAGAAAGGCTTTATCGCAGTTAAGTCCAACTGCTCGATCCAGAGCTACGTTCCGGCACTCCATCCCCTGAGAAAATTTGGTCTCAAAAACGTTCTTGCCTGTACATATCAGGCTATTTCCGGTGCCGGAAAGAACTTTGAGACATGGCCTGAAATGGTAGATAACCTTATCCCGTTTATCGGCGGCGAAGAAGAAAAATCCGAGCAGGAACCCCTCAAAGTATGGGGAGAGATCAAGGGCAATGAGATTGTCAAGGCTGAAACTCCTTCTATTACAACTCAGTGTCTCCGTGTTCCCGTTTCAGACGGTCACACAGCCGCCGTTTTCGTAAGCTTTGAAAACAAGCCCTCCAAGGAAGAAATACTTCAGCTCTGGGCTGATTTCAAGGGTGTTCCGCAGGAACTTGAACTGCCCAGCGCTCCGAAGCAGTTTATCCACTATTTCGAGGATGACAACCGTCCGCAGGCTAAACTTGACAGAAATCTTGAGGGAGGTATGGCTGTTTCTACAGGTCGTCTCCGTGAAGATACACAGTACGACTACAAATTCGTTTGTCTCTCGCACAACACATTAAGAGGTGCGGCAGGCGGCGGCGTGCTTCTTGCCGAGCTTCTTGCAGCTAAGGGATACTTCGACTGATTTTCGACAAACGTCCGCATATATGAAAGGAACTTATTTATGAAGAATACCATTTTTACCGGCGCAGCCATAGCAATTATTACCCCTATGAACGCCGACGGTTCTATAAATTATAAAAAGCTGGGAGAACTTATCGACTTCCAGATAGAAAATCACACCGACGCTATCGTTATCTGCGGTACTACAGGCGAAGCTTCTACAATGACAGACGAAGAACATCTTGAATGCATCCGCTTTGCCGTTGAAAAAACGGCGCACCGTGTTCCGGTTATCGCAGGTACGGGCAGCAATGATACAAAATATGCCGCTGATCTCTCCAGAGAAGCCGAATCTGCCGGTGCGGACGGACTTCTCCTCGTCACTCCCTACTACAATAAGACCACTCAGAGCGGTCTTATAGCTCACTTCACTGCTGTTGCAAATGCTGTCAATATCCCGATAATCCTTTACAATATCCCCGGCAGAACAGGAATGAATATGGATGTCGCCACCGTTAAGGTGCTTGCAAAGCATCCTAATATCGTGGCAGTCAAGGAGGCAAGCGGAAATATAAGCTATGCCGCCAAGCTTATTGCAGAATGCGGCGATATGATCGACGTTTACAGCGGCAACGATGATATGATCGTGCCTATCATGTCACTTGGCGGAAAAGGCGTTATTTCCGTACTTTCCCACGTTCTTCCGAAAGAGACCCACGATATGGTACAGCTCTGTCTCGACAATAACTTTGCCGAGGCAACAAAGCTCCAGATAGAATATCTTGATCTTATAAACAATCTGTTCATAGAGGTAAATCCTATTCCGGTAAAGGAAGCCGTAAATATGATGGGCATGAGTGCCGGTCCCTGCCGTCTCCCTCTCTGTGAAATGTCCGAGGAACACAAGGCTGTACTTTATGCTTCAATGAAAAAGCACGGTCTTATCAAGTAATCATCCAACGTGAAGACCTGTTTTTGACAGGTTCGGAATAAAAAATAGGAGTGTAAAACATGACAAATATTGCTATATGCGGCGCTAACGGAAAAATGGGCAAAACCATTTACAACTGCATTCAGGATCGTGATGACTGTACCGTCGCTGCCGGAATTGATCTGTACACGCAGCAGTACGCCGACTTCCCCATTGTGGATTCTCCTGCAAAACTTCCGGTAAAGCCTGATGTTATCATCGACTTTTCCAATCCCGCCTCACTGGACGGACTTCTTGACTACTGCCTGTCCACGGGAGTTCCGCTTGTTGTTGCTTCGACCGGTTACAGCGACGAGCAGATCGCAAAGATCAAAAATGCTTCAGAACAGATTCCCGTTTTCTTTACTTTCAATATGTCTCTCGGCATAAATCTGCTTGTACAGCTTGCAAAAAAAGCCGCTTCTGTTCTGGGTAATCAGTTTGATATAGAAATCGTCGAAAAGCACCACAATCAGAAGATCGACGCTCCAAGCGGTACGGCTATCATGCTTGCCAACGCCGTCAACGAGACTCTTAACAACACCAAACATTTTGTTTACGACCGTCATTCACGCCGCCAGAAACGTGAAAAATCAGAGATCGGTATGCACGCTATCCGTGGGGGCACTATCGTAGGTGAACACGATATTATCTTTGCAGGTCACGACGAAGTAATCACACTGTCCCACTCTGCCGCTTCAAAGACGGTTTTTGCCGAGGGATCAATAAACGCCGCTGTTTTTCTGAAAGATCAGGGCCCCGGACTTTATGATATGTCCGCTGTTTTAGGCTGAGGAGGAAAAAACAATGGTATCACCGGAGGAACTTGAACGAATCCGTGAATTATTCAAAAACGACCGCTTTGCAACGGAATCCGGAGCTGTCATTGACGAGGTCGGAGAACATTACGCAAAGGTAAGTCTTACTATCAGCGAACATCACAAAAACGCTGCCGGAGGCGTTATGGGAGGCGTATATTTCACACTGGCTGATTTTGCTTTTGCCGTTGCATCCAACTGGCAGAAAATCGGCACTGTATCTGTAAATTCGGATATATCCTTATCATTTTGCAACTTTTCTTTATTTACTCATCTATAATTTGCTATATATTATTATATATAAAACACCACTTTACAACTTTATAGATGACCTGTATACTGCAACCGTTATACTTTGAAAATTGTTTGTCCTGATATGGCAGAATTTTCATGACACAATATGAGATATTGCTCAGGTTTACCATCCGTTCGATTCCGGAGTGCATGCACTGGGGAATGTTGCGGTATTTGATACGGACACAAGGATTCCGGCAGATAAAATATCTTTTGCGTTAAACCAGAGACTGCCGGAGGATATCCGCATACAGGAATCAAAGGAGGTAGCCGGAGATTTCCATCCGCGTTTCTGCAACAGCCGGAAAACCTATGAATATAAGATTTTAAACAGGCGGTTTGCCATGCCGACAGAACGTTTGTATTCCCATTTTGTATACATGCCGCTTGATTTTGAGAAGATGAAAGAAGCGGCGGAATATATTGTCGGGGAGCATGACTTTAAGAGTTTCTGTAATGTTCATACTCAGGTGGAAGATACGGTTCGCACGATTTATGATCTAG
>UQXS01000011.1 GCA_900545125.1 uncultured Ruminococcus sp. | reverse complement strand
GAAAAAATCAGATTATGATAAATACAATTTGTTTCTCTGCATGGACAGCAGAAATGTCACAAATTCAATGCGGATTTTCGGCAGTGATCCTGAACATAAAGTTCGAAAACTATTACATGATCGGGATGTTTCAGACCCTTGGTACACGGACAGATTTGACGTTGCCTACAATGATATTTTGGAAGGCTGCAAAAATCTTTTGGAGGAATTATGGTAAAAGAGATCATCAGAGATACATTTTTTCTTACGCAAAAATCAGAGCCTGCTGACAAGGAAGATATGCAGGTAATAAAAGATCTGCTGGATACAATAAAAGCCAATGCCGACCACTGTGTTGGAATGGCTGCCAATATGATAGGCGTTCGTAAAACGATTCTTGTTGCTTTGATTGGCAATCGCTATCTTATCATGGTAAATCCGAAAATTGTCAGTAAATCATCGCAGACTTATGAAACAGAAGAAGGCTGTCTTTCTTTGAACGGACAGCGAAAAACTAAACGTTACAAGTCTGTCACTGTTGAATTTCCGGACAGAAATTTCAAAAAGAAAACACAAACCTTTAGGGACTTTGAGTCTCAGATCATTCAGCATGAGATTGATCATTTCAACGGAATTTTGATTTAAGGAGAACTATATGAAATACAATTTTTACGGCTGGGAAACAGCAATAGTTAAGCCAATAAACAACGTATATCCGGGGATTCATTCTCCGTTAGATTTATACGATGCATTGTCAGAAATATGGTGTGCGGAAACCTGCGCACCGAGAATGAGGGATAAATGGAATACCCAAAATAAAACGTTAGGGCAATGTTCAATAACAGCATTTCTTGCGCAGGATATTTTCGGCGGAAAAGTTTACGGTATACTGCGTAATGACGGAAATTATCACTGCTATAATGTGATCGGAAACTGTATTTTTGATCTGACAAGTGAGCAGTTCGGAGATGAAAAGCTGGTATATGAAAATAATCCGGAGCAGTTCCGAGAGGTTCATTTTGAAAAAGAGGAGAAGCGTATGCGTTATGAGTTCCTGAAAAAAGCATTGTCGGAGTATTTGAAACGTGAAGTATGAGAAGATAACTTCCGCCCGATTTATTTCACGTCCAAACCGTTTTGTTGCGCAGGTTCTTTTGAATGGAGAGGGAGTTTCCGTTCATGTGAAAAATACAGGACGATGCCGTGAACTGCTTGTTCCCGATTCCGTTGTTTATCTGGAAGATTTTACTTATCGGCAGGGAAAACGCAAGCTGTTATACGATCTTATCGCAGTCAGAAAAGGTGATCTATTGATAAATATGGACTCTCAAGCTCCTAATAAAGTCGTAAGAGAGGCATTAGAAAACGGCAGTATAAAATTGCCCGGTATGTCAGAACTGACGATAATTCGTCCGGAAAAAATATATGGGGATTCTCGTTTTGATTTCTATATCGAGGACGAAAACAGTGAAAAAGGTTTTGTTGAGGTCAAGGGTGTAACACTTGAAAATGACGGTATAGCTTTATTTCCGGATGCACCAACCGAAAGGGGCGTAAAGCATCTCAATGAACTTGTCAGGGCGATGGGAAATGGTTATTACAGTTATGTGCTGTTTGTGATACAGATGTCAGGAATGAAGTTATTTACTCCCAATGATGCAACCCATAAAGTCTTTGGCGATGCTTTGAGGTATGCGGCTGAAAAAGGAGTGCATATTCTTGCTTACGAGTGTGCGGTAACGCCTGATTGTCTGAAAATTACAGATCCTGTACCAATAGATCTGACATAAAAAATAGAGGAGAATGAGTATATTTCTGATAGGTTCATAACCTTTACCGTCTTTTTTAGGAGCTTTAGTTGCTTAGAGATGAGCAAAACACATCGTCTGAAATGGAAAACTGAAAATAAAAAGGCTGATTAAAAGCTCAAGCTGAAAAAATGGCATAGCAAAGCAGACCTTCGCCGCAAACGGCAAAAATCTGTTGAAAAATATATGGTCAGAATAATTACGCAATGCGCTTGACAGATTTGAGGCAACGGTAAGAACTATCAGATTTAGTGACAACAGCGGCGTAAGCAACTGCAAGCAAAGCAATAGTGGGCTTACAAGATGTTGGATCAATACCAGTTGAACCCGCATTCTTAAGTGCCTATCTATTACAGCAAAAAAACCTCCTGTTCAATTGTGATCTTTTCTTTTAACATCTGCGTTATCACCTGATGGAACATACTGAACTCCGTTAATTCCAGTAAGCAGGAAAGTTTTTGAAAATATGCCTCTGAGCGCTTCAATCCATAGGCTTTATGTGCATTAAATGACTTTACATCCATATGGTATGGCTGTAAATCGGGGATTAGGTTACTTTTCAGCCTATGGAACATCTGAAATCCACCATAATCAATATCAGCCCAGAAATATACAGGAATCTGTTTGGCTGTTTCATGGAGTTTCCTAAAGAATTCACCGTGCTGAGGACTATAAAATCCACCATGATACACCACAAGCTCATCCTCTGTTTTTTCACGGATGCAATATTCAGAGTAATTTGTTCGATTCTCAATGAAAAGAATGCGGTGTATACCATGCAAACTGATTTGCTGAATATCCTGCACACAGTTTGCTAAAATACAGCTCCCAACTTTCATAGGAGAAAAATCCACCAATCCCTCCGAAAATTCCATTTGTATATTTCCACAGAATTCAAATATCTCCGGCATCATCAGGATTCCAACATGTGATAGAATTTCCCGTTCCTCCAGATCCTCTGTTTCACGCAAAATCGGTTCGTGTTCTCGAATCCATAAAGCAAGTGTTTTTTTGATTTCACGTTCAAAATACTTAGAATCAGAATACAATTTGACACTGCAAGCACGCATTGTGACAACATTTCCTGATAAACGATCAATATAGCAGAGTGCATCCAGCCATTTTCCACGCCATTCAGGTGGTTGCTTCCATATGCCAAACAGCTTATTTCTTTCCAAAAGCTGCTTTTTCTCTTCCTCCAATCCCTGAACGATCCAATTCATCTGTATTCCGGAAAATACGTTCTCGATCTGCTGTACAGCATTCTGCACCTGCTGCGTCATTGTTTCACGGTTTACATAGGCATAAGCATCCTGTACATGATTTAAATTCAGCCAGATATGGTCAATAATATGATTCTTTCGGATCCAGTCAAAATCGATTAAATGTGCTGTACGGAGCGATTTCATCTGTTCAAGGAATACGGCATATTCCTCACTTTCTATATCCGGAACACTCGCTTCTCTTTTACTGCATTGCAGCAGTACACGCCGATTGGAACCTTCCTTGCGTTCTTCATACTTGTCCAGCAGCTTTTCCAGGATTCTCTTTTCATGATTCATATTTCTCTCCGATTTCCTTTGACCATTCGATTACAGTTGATTGGTAACCTTTTCCGGCCTGTTCCTTGTGTACCAGCAATGTTTTGTCAGACACGGGCTGCAAATCGGCAGCTTTGTCTGGCGGTGTGCAGACAATTGCCTGTAGCTCAAATTTTCTCAGAAGCCTAACACTCTCAATAATCCGATCATCATCCATTTTATTGAAAGCCTCGTCAAAAATCACGATACGCACTGTATTTCCGTAATCCGATGCATCCGAGATGCGATAAAGCTGTGCAAAGGACGCAAGCACAGCAATGTAAAATGGTGTCTGTGTCTCACCACCTGACTTTATAAAAATAGATTTGGAAAGATTATCGGTTCTTCCACTGCTGTCAGTAGAAAGCAGCGTGAAGCTCAGATAGGTTTTATACTGGCTGAACATCTCCACATTCTGCGCAGTTTTTCCTGTGTCGTCCTCCGAGAGGCTCAAAATCTGCATAAACAGATTATCAATTGTAGTCTGATAGCGTTGTGTAAATTCTGCGCCGAATAGACCAACTGTTCCATATTCCAACAGATCGGACATTATCATATCATAATATTCACGATAAGCAGGATTTGGCTCGATCTTAAATCTGTAAGAATCATTTCCGAATTGTACCCGCCTGAGTGCTGCATTCAGCTCCTCAATTTTTTCATAAGCGTGCTGAATGTTGCTGCGCAGCCGGTAGAGAAAATCGTTTTTGAACTGTTCCATTGCATCCTGTTTGGCTTTTTCGATTCTTTCCCGATATTTTGGCAGCTCATAGTCCGAAATCTTCTGGTATTCCATTTCAAATTCTGCATTGGTCGCAGTATCAGTAAGCGCAAATGACGTATGCTGCACGGCATTATAATCCCCACGCAGTTCGATCAATTTCCCCTCTGCCTGCCTGAGCAGGGTTTCCGTTTGCTTTAAAGGAGATGCAAAAGCTTTCAATACAGCAACCGGCGATCCATATCGTGCCAATTCCTGTTTATAGCGTGGAATGCCCTGTGCTGTGGTAAATTGTTCTGTGTATTGCTCCGACAAAAGAGCATCGCTCTGTTCTTTTTTTGCATTGAGCGCAGGGAGCCTTTTTTCTACAGTTTCCTGTTTTTCTCGTTTCCAGTCACCAATAAAGTCACGTGTTTCCTGAATATCTTCCCCGATTATTTTAATCTGACATTTGACATCTTCAATATTTTTTTCCATTGTCTGCAGCCAGAACAGATCAATCTGATCAATTTTTTTGATAATATCCTCTAATTGCTGCTGTATGTCTGGCAGTTTTTCATGCTGGTAAAATACATCTGTCACTGTTGAAGCAATGTAATCTTCTGTCAAAAACCATTCATGCTCAATGATTGGTCTGAGTTCGGAGATTTTTGCATCTGCAGAGTTTACAGCCATTTCTGCATCTTGTAATTCAGCCGTCTTGGATATAATCTGCCTTTGAATGGCGTCCTGACCAATATAAGGGGTCAGATAAGCATTCTGATCCATCGCCTTGACAGCAAAACCGCTGTACAGCATACAGTCTTTCGTTACGGAAACCCGATGTTCCCAAAGCTCCTCATCCCGTTCGCAGCGAACTACCCTGCCGAGCAGATAATCCATATACGATCGCACATAAGGATCTTCTGTTTTCACGACCTCTGCAAGACTGCCCTGTTGGATTTTTGGCTGATGAGCATGAACCCGTTCCAGATCCACAACTGCGTAGCCATGAATCCTCTCGCTTAACTGAATCGCTTTGTAGATCTCATATGCATCCATAAAATATTGCGGCGGCACAATGATGTTCATGCGCTGCGTATTTAGATATCCCTCAACGGCATTGTGCCATGTTTCGTCTGTCACATCGATCACATCCGCAAGGAAGGACACCTTGATATCACGGTGATATTTTCTGCTAAGTCCCTCTGCTATTGCGTTTTTTAATCGGACAGCTTTAAACGGATATGCTTTTAAGCCTCGCTTCAGCCCGTCGATTTCGTTGTGAAGCGTATCAGCAAGCTTTTTCTTATCATGAAGCTCTCGCTGTAATGCCTCCAGAATGGGTCGAATCCGCTCACAAACAGAGTGATACCTCTCCCGTATATCGGTAAACCATCCTGCCGATACTGCATCAAGATCTTCTGTTTTGAAGTTGATCAATCGTTTAAATGTCCGAAGAAATCCCTGCAATTGTTCTTCCGCTTCCTTGTGTTTCAGAACAGCAATACATTTTTCCAGACGAGCACACCATCTGACTGACTGCACTCTGATATTTTCAACAAAGCTGCGGATTTTTTGATTTGTTTCCTCGATTTGCTTGGCGAGCACATTCTTTTTCTCCTGCAGTACATCAATACCGCTATCCGCACGGTAGGCGCTTATTTCGGATATCAGATGATCACGCTGTGTCTCCAGTTCTTCTTTCTTCTCGCTTAGCTTTTCACACTTCTTTTCAAATTCTGCAATATCTTCATCATATTTTTTCGCCTCTGCATGGGCGTTCTGAATCTGTACATCAAAATCCTGAAATGTTCCGTAGTCAATCAGAAATTTCTGCATGACGCTCCTTTCACGGAGCCTTTCTACTTCTCCATATTGGCGATGAATCTCATCGAGTGCTTTCATCTTCACTTCAAAATTCTGTGCGATCTTCTCCTGCTGACGATAGTATAAAATATTCTCCTGCATGGCACGAATATCAATGGAATCCTCGACATCACAAATATTTTCAGTGATAAACTTTTCGATATCATTGATCGGTGTAAAAGAAATTGCTTTTTTCATCATCGCAAAGAATTTTTCTTCATGAACATTAAACTTTGAAAGCAACAGCTTCTTATATCCCTCTGCTGTATCTTTGGTTTCATAGCGATTCGGCAGCTTTTCCTTAAACCATTTGGTTGCGCTGCGGCTGTCCATGGTCTTTCCGGAAATAATGAAATGATGCTCCGGAATGTGGGAACGAATCCAAAAGAAACGCTTTTTAATATCACTTCCGTTTGCATATGTATCAAAGATAGCTCCAGTGCAGAAATATGACTCTTTCATATCATCAAAGAACTCTGCAACGATATAGCTGCTGAAATCCTTTCCCTCCCGCAGACTTCTGACACCGGTATCAATGTCCTCACCTAATGCTCCAACCAGATATCCTTTCAATGTCCGTTCAGATTTTTTACTTGCAGCCCGATTGAATGCAGAGCTGCGAATTTCACCGAGCAACACAATTTGCAGTGCATCAATAATCGTAGATTTGCCAACTGTATTCTTTCCTGTCAAAAAATTGATAGTACCAAAATCAATCATCTGATGTTGAAAATAGTGCCAGTTAATGAGCAGCAATCGTGTCAGCTTCTTCATGCTGTTCCACCTCCTTTTCTGTCTTTAGGATATCACAAATCGTCTTACAGCGCTCATTCGGAACAACGATCAAAATAGAGGGTAATATCTGGATCCGACACGACAGATCATCGTAGCTTTCTCCGATCTTCCGGATCAGATTGTGTGATTCCAGCATTCGGAACACATCCCTGATATCCTTCTGCGGCGGCTTTTTAGGGTAGATAGAATACTCATTGACAATTTTCCCGAACAACTCACCAATAGCTATGGACACATTATTTGTCAGACCTGCC
This sequence comes from uncultured Ruminococcus sp., assembly GCA_900545125.1. Lineage (GTDB taxonomy): Bacteria > Bacillota > Clostridia > Oscillospirales > Ruminococcaceae > Ruminococcus. The sequence goes on along the minus strand of UQXS01000011.1, from coordinate 18,289 downwards.
TGCATACGCTGTTCTTCATAAAATATCCGCAGTGTGATCAGGATGACAGTTGCCAGCTTACTGAGTACCAGCTTATTGCAGCCATTTATATTCCGAATGTAGATTACGCCATACTGGGTATCTTTCTTGATGTCCCATCCACTGAGTGACAGATAGTCCTCAAACAATTGGAAGTTACGCTCAATAAACGTATACTCTCTGGAAATACGCTGCTCTGCATTTTCACGAAGAATGTATGTACAAGAAAGCAGCAAATTGCAGATTCTGGAAAATTCTGCCTGTTCCTTTGCGGTCAATTCCTCAAATTTCTGTAGGTTCATGTTCACTTTCTCCTTTTGTATACGACCAATGGCACTTGATAGGGCTCTGATTGAACATATTCCTCATAGCAGATGACCCGATAGACAGAATTCCGGTCATTTGCCTGCACAACAGAAAGCAATGTCATGATATATGTATCATCGTCATGAATCGGGCATTCTTTTGTGGAGATCTCCTCCCGCCCGTTCAAAAGATTTTCAACAAACGCTGTGACCTTCTGCTTGCTGTATTTGTTACGCATGATCTGCATCGCTTGCGCTTTTGCTTTGAGGGCAAGCTCAACGGAATTGTCCTCCATCACAAGCTCCGCACTCCGTGTACGGTGCACTGCATTTTTTCGTTCATACAAGCTTTCCTCAAAAAGACATGACAGCTCATACAATTCAAAAGCATCGGAAGTATACTGCAATACTATAGAGGATGTTTCCGGGTCAGAAATTGCTTTTAGAATCTGAATCAAATTTCCCTTGATTGTCTGATCAGAATTGACCAAAAAGTCGATTTTTTGCGTGGTTGCTCTTGTATAATGAACATTCTTAGCATCTATAATTCGGATATAGTCACGCTCCAGATTATCATAAGTATCCAAAATGTAGAAAATTTTTCGTTGAATCTCCTGACGATAATGTTCTATTGGCAAGGAAGCTGCAGATGTTTGCAGGTATGCAGCCATGCTTTCCAGAGCATCCTCGTCAATCAGCCATTTTTTGAGTATGGATGACAGGGGGATCTTGTATTTTGGAACAGAATCCCGGATTTTCAACGGGCTCAGTATTCGCTTAATAATCTCCTCGTGATAGGCATCATAATGGGAATGGAGTACATGGTTGACACTGAGCATATCAATCAACTGTTGATTATAAAAGGTGATGCTGTGATATACAGATTTCAGGCTTTCTACCAGATTTTCTGTCCGATCCGCCCCGTCATATAGTGCTGTTATCATTTCAAAAGGCTCTCTGGTTTCATCCGCATTTTTTAGGGAGGAATAAGTGGAGTAGACAAATGCAAAATTTTCTTTTTCAGCAGGTTGTGTCATCCCATGTAATAACTGGATTATTTGATAGCTGTAGCTCGGAACGGAGACATATTCCTTAAAATCTGTCCCCGTCTCAAGCAGGATCCATCCAGTTTGCCTAAGCTTTCGCACAAGGAAATGTGCTTTTCCAGATAACGTTTGTTCATTTTCAAGCAATTCTTCCTCAGAAAAATCCGCATACAACAATTCGTTTTCCAGCTTTGCAGCCATCATGGAAATCAGCTCATCCTTCGGAATTTTAAGCTGCTGCTTGAACGCATCCAGAAGTACAAATAACCCTTTCACATACAAGGATTTGTTTTTGGAGGCAAGGGGTGAGAATAGATTTTCCGGAATTACATCATACAAATCCATTTTGGGTATCCTTTCTCATTTATGTTACGTCTACATCACACAGAGATAGTACCTAAAGGATATAAGTGAAACAGAAGCAAATGTGGTAAAAATATGCAGACATATGCCAGGCAAGGCTATCCAGTGTGATATATGCACATTGTTTTATAAATAGTATACCACAATTTTCCACACATTTCAAGCATATTCAACAATTTTTAGGAAATGTGCATAGGTTACACCTGAATCTGCAAAATTCGTCACCCTACAATTGCTAAAAAGTTCAAAAAATAGTATAGGCAACACCGCCGCTCAGGACGAACCTGAACGGCGGTTGATTTTCTTATTATCTGATTTTGTCACCTACTGTCATATTGCGGTGACAAACGGGTGACAAATCGATATTTTCCGGTTAAAAACTAATGAAGCTAAATTTTCTGAAACCCAGAAAATAACGTATTTTAGCCCTTCATAGCTTCCTCAACAGCAACATTATATAAATATAAACTGCCAATATTACGCTATTTTTATTAGAGACTGTTACCTATATGATTCCTTTTTATTTTTGTTTATATTGTCAAAATTAATCTTCTAAGATCGTATTTAAGTAAGAAAACTTGTCGATCCTTTCAAATAGAATAAAATGTAATTTTGTTGGACTGCATAACTTTTTGTGAAATTTCGGGACTGATAAAAGTTCACTTTACGTTAAAATAATAATGTGCGTTTCATGCCACAAATATGTAGGCAATCCATCCACGTATAAAATCATCAATCTTCGTGCAGCAGACGTGAATTTTGATGGCATCGTTGATTCAAAGGATGCAGAACTGATTCAAATGTATGATGCAGGAGTTATCGACTGTTTCTAATTTCCGATATATTAGAGCGTAGAAAAATTATTTTATGCAGAAAGGTAATAATTCCAAAGGGGTTTGAACATTATGTTTGAATTCTTTTGGAACTATAGAAAAGATCGTTTTGCGAAAAATGCAAATACCGCCGAGAAATAATCCCGGCGGTAATTTTTATTTCTCCACCAACGTCCCCTGGTATGTAACTCCCTCGATAACAATAGTAACGTTCACAGATTTTTTAACCTGAGAAGCCGTTTCGGTTCTGTAGCCGTCATCATAAGTACCGCCCTCGCAGTTCGGAATCCCGGAGATCTGCGAAACGTTGAAACTGTTTCCCTTGCAGAAATTCCGGCGTATGCAATAATGACAGTGCGAGCCTGTTGAACGTCCTGTGCTGCCCTCGATGCCGATAACATCGGTGATCTTCACACTCTGACCTGATTTTACCCTTATCTCGCTGAGATGACCGTAGTAATAATATCTGCCGTCCGTGCCCTTGATGCAGACATACTGCCCGAATCCCTGCGAGTGATCGGCTGAGTTTTCCCAGCCGGCATAATGTACTGTTCCGCCGATCGTGGCATGAATTTCTTTGCTGTCGATTCCCACGAGATCAAGACCGTCGTGAACGGAATCGCCCTTGTATGCCTGTGTTACCCTGAATTTTCCCATGTATGGACTGTTCATTTTTACTTATCCTCCTCAAAATTTTTAAGTCGTCTGATTATTTTTAAAGCCCACTGCGCATCCGGATTGATCTCCGCATAGTTCTCGAACAGGCTGACAACTTCCATGACCGTTATGTAAATAAACACAGCGACCGCTGTTATCTTTCCTGCAATCGCCGATAATTCAGCGGCTTCATAGTATTTTCCGAGAGCGTTGATTCCGATATCCAGACCGCAGGCAGCGGTCATTACGATGATCTCACCAAGCTTGTTAAGACCGCCTTTGCGCATCTTCCGGCTGCAAATTTCGTTTTTGCAGTAAGCCCTGATTATCCCTGTAAGATAATCAGCAGCCGCAAGACCTACTATAATCATCAGCATGATTATGTACTGCATTACGCTTCACCTCCTCCCGTTATAGCCGCTTCCAGAGCCGCAAGACGTTCTTCCACCGACGGCTTGTACGGTTCGTAGGTATCGTCGGTGATTTCTGCATAGCGGAGCATGGGGTATAGTGTAATGTTTTCAACAGTTTGTTCGGAATAAACCGTAAATAAGCACCGAATACGGGTTGTATTACTTGCAATTATTACATCAGCTCCGCTTCCTGAATCAACACAAAGTGTGCTAAAACCGGATGTTGCATTTTGTATGATCATTCTGTAGGTCGATGCCGAACCACCGTCCGGACATCCTGATAAATGCAGTTTTTGGTTAAGCATTTCCGGATCGGGTTTTCCATCGAAGATAACGATCTGAGCATTCGCAGTCGCCGTTCCGTTTGCTGTAACAGAGCCGTCCTCGTTAACTGTATATGCGACTCCGTTTATTGTTTGTGATACCGCCGTATTTTTCAACAGATTCTTCCTCTGATATCCCAGTGTGCTGCGGTTTAATGCTGCTTCTGATTTTATCACGGCATCGTCATAATTTTCAAGTCCGAAAAGCTTTTCTTTCTCTTCTGTTGTGAAATCGTTTGCGGACAAGCCCTTGCCGGTTTCTTTGTCGATTTTGCCTGCAAGGAATCCGTTTATCTCATCCCGTGTATAGACCTCCAGAAGCTTTTCAATTGCCTCGTCAAGCTCCGCAGCGGTGTGCTTTAACTTTCTTATTTCATCCGCCATAAAATTACTCCTTTACATAAATTTTTGCGCCCTCTGAATCAATGAGAGCAAAATTATCACTGTCCAGAAGCTGCCCGAATTCTCCGCCTCCGCCGTAAAATTCAATTTCGCATCCCTCCGGAAAGGAAGTCGGATAATACTCGCAGTCTGCGGAGATCTTCACCCGGCGCAGCTTAGTGTTAGTAAATGCCCATTCTCCAATCTTTTTACAGCTTCGAGGAATATAGACATACTCCAGATTCACAGCATTCATAAACGCTCCTGCTGACGATAACTTTTCAAGCGGCAGCAGTTCGTGATAGGGCAGACCGTTGTTTACTCCCGGTGTGATGCGCCACCTCATTTTCGGAATCTCATCTGCAAGCGGATCAACCGGAAGCGGGATAAATGCGTCATTATCCGGCAGTCCTCCGGGAGTAAGAAACCATGCGGATTTTACCGTCGCACTGATTTCACATGATGCAATATCATCCGGTAAAATGTCTGAATTGTCCTGATATCTCAGAACTATTCGAATGTAATTTGTTCCCGTATAACTTCCGATCTCAAATTCATGTCCGCTTTCGTACCAGTACAAATCGAATTTCGCAGACGTTGTGTCGCTTTTTTCGTACCCCAGCAAATTGACCTGTACTGCCTTGCCACTGACCGATTGAACCGTAATTACCGCCGTCAGAGCGACACCGCTTACGGCGATGTAGTCCTTGCTCCTTAATCGTGACGAGCTTGACGAATTGCCGCTGCTGCCAATGTTTCCCTGTTCGAGCGTGGGCGTAATAACTTGCGTGCTCATGCTTTCACCTCGATAGGATAGCCGATCGAATTAAGATATGCGGTGCTCCTGAGCTGTTCTTCGGTGACATTATTTTTCACGCCGTCGGCATTTCTGACATATCCGCCGTTTCCGTTGACATGAAATACCGATCTTAGCCCTGAATACTCAAAATCAAGACCGCAGTTTGTTATTTCAAAAAGCGAATCATTTATTTTCTTGCTGCTGCTTATCGTAATTTTATCAGTCGATGTGTAAGTGCAGCCCGAATAATCGAGCTTTGTCTTAACATTTGTCATAGTCAGATTGTTCGATGCGTTGTCATTGAACAGCTTGTATGTGTTACCTGTGAAAGCAACGGTTATACTGCACTGATCCATTGACAGAACCTCGTCAAATAAATATACATCGCTTCCGCCCGATATTTTTCCGGTGAAAGTGCAGCCGTTGAATCTCATATACATCCACCTGTTTCCGCCGTCAAACATCATCTTTTTGGGCGCTCCTGTGAATTCAAAATTAAGAAAATTCAGATCGTTGATTATGTGCGACTGGTCCGAATTATACGCTTCAAACGCTATGTTGTGCGGCGCATGAATTATCCAGCCGTTGCCGTCGATTTTTATACAGCTGAACGTTACCTTGATTCCTCCCTCCGGAGCGATCTCGTTCATATTGAAAACTCCTCCGCCCTCCGGCAGCGATACGTATGCTCCGGATGTTCCGACCGCTGTTACAAATTCACCCCAGTTTTCAGGGATGTAGGGGACCAATGCCAACAACTTAAGAGTTATTGTCATTTACCTGTCATATAAAATTAATAAAAACACCAAAGAAAAAGATGCACAAAAACAAGCTGTAAGTTTGTGCAAAAAGCGAATTGACAAAATTGGGAAGCCGACAAAATCGAAATAGTAGATTTTGCTATTTCGGAGGTCGGAAACATGAACCAGTTCTTTTATCATATCACTCGCAAAGCATCTGAGCTAATCAATTCTGATGAATATCGTAAGAGAAATATTACTAAGCAAACAGCGTTTATCCGAAACAGAAAACTTACCTTTCCTGTTATGATCGTTCTGCTGCTGAATCTTCTTACAAGAACAATGCAGATAGAGCTTGACGAATTCTTTGCAAATGTTCTTGATGCGGATATGGATTCTGTAACAAAACAGGCGTTTTTCAAAGCTCGTAAGAATATTCTGCCTGATGCGTTTAAGGAATTATTTCTAATGACACGAGATATGGTTCTGAGCAAAAATAAGATCAAGCGTTATAAGGGTTATCGAATTTTTGCCATAGACGGTTCAGAACTCCGACTGGACAAAACAAAAGAGAATAAGGATATTTTTGTTTCTCAAAGCCGTTGTGCGGAAAATAAAACAAACGCAAGAATTTCTTTGTTTTATGACGTTATCTCAAACTATGTTATTGATGCTCAGATTGGCTCTATCGGTATCAGTGAAAGAGATTATGCTATCAAGAATTTTGCCTGTTTTTCAAACATCTGCAATGAAAAAGATATTGTCATTTTTGACCGTGGATATCCGTCGAGAGATATGATTGCTGCCCTTACAGGAATGGGCTGTAAATATCTGATGCGGCTTCAGGCTTCATGTTTCAAGGGCGTAAAAGAAGATCCGTCAAATGATTTCAGGATCACAGTATCGACCAATACAGATACATACTCCGTCCGTGTTGTTCGAGTGATCCTCAAGTCAGGTGAAGTCGAAACTCTGATAACAAATCTTTCAGAAGATGAATTCAGTGCTGACGATTTTCTTGATCTATATTTTCTGCGCTGGGGCATCGAAACAACTTACGATACCCTGAAAAACAAATTGCTGATAGAGAAGTTTGCAGGACGATCTCCCGTTGCAGTTTTGCAGGAATACTATGCCATGATGTTTGTATTAAACTGCATTGCTGCGATGTCTGCCACTGTAAACAGAAAACTGGTTTCGAGTAAAGCTGACTGCAAATATCAGTACAGAGCGAATGTGAATCTGATGATTGGCTACTTCAAATATCGACTGTCTGCTATGCTGCTCTTTGCGGAAAAAGCACTTGATATTTGTCGGCAGCTTATATCGCTATGCCTCAAACAACCTGTTCCGATTATCAAAGGCAGGTCTGCTCCTCGCCCTGAATTTTCTCATCAGCGTAAAGTTTTTTGTCCAAAATATTCTATTTGATTTCTTTTACGGGGCAAATGACAATAACTCTTAAGTTGTTGGCATTGGTTCCCGAAGACCGTGGGTTCGAATCCCATCCCCCACCCCAGCGTGGAGTCCGCGCAGCCGAATCGCGGTTCAGTCTTACTGGACCGCGATTTTTCGCCGCGTATGAAGATTTGCACCAAACCGCAGCAAAATATATTATACGGCACTTTCGAGTATTCGGAAGTGCCTTTTTCGTTGTTTTTCTAAGATTTTTCTCATACGTTTCCTAATATATTAGGATTAACCTGTTTTCTTGTCATTAAAAAATGTATCGGTAAAACATCCGGTTATGTAATCCATTTCCGTTTTCTTTACGGAGCTATCAGCGTGGCTATAAACATTAAAAGTTGTCAGGAAATAACTGTGACCGGCATAGTCCTGTATTTACTTTAGCAAGAACGAGTTGTTGTTTGCAAAGGTATAGCAGAATGGTAACGAGTTTTTCTAAGTGAGAAGGACTGACGTTATTACAGCGAAAGAAACTAATGCAGATATGTATAGCAGCGGCATTTTTCTCCATTCCACTGATAATCATATTAAGCCTGTTTTTGACGATTTTACAATAATTCTGCACAATAAATCCCTCCCATCAGATGTGTATATCTAATTGGCTCCGCCGCATAAAATTGAATATATAAACAAAAAGGCATATCAGGTTTATTTGCAAATTTAATATGCCTTTATACCACAAAATCCACTAAATATCATTGCTTTATTTGTAAGAGTATGGTATTATAGGATTAGCGGGGTGATTTGTGTGATTCGGATATATATAACATTGTAAATCATCACTGCTTTATCATGCCGACTCCGAGCATTATAGTAAATATACAGCATATCCACAAGATTGACGGTAAAAATAAAAAGCTGATTCTGGCAAATGATGATGAAATTCTAATTTCACGCAGAAAGTACAAAGAAGTATTTGATGCATTGAATCGCTATATGACGAATGGAGAGTTGTGAATATGACATATGTTTTTAGATTGCATCACATTATTTTTAACCGTGATACTTTGTATTTACTTGCTCTATGGCAAATATCCTTTAAGAAAAACGCATACGGCAAGAAGAACCGTACTGGGAATATCAGTGATAATTGTAAAAGCAATAGTTATATTTTTCAAGATATCACCGCTGGATTTTATAACTAATTTTTTAATGATTGTTTTGATAATACATCTGTTATTCAATTGCAATAAATCCTCACTTTTTATCTATGCAGCATTGTTTGCTATGATTACACTATGTTCAGATGCACTAAGCGTAATAATTGTTTCAATGTTTCATAAAAATACAATATCCGTAACAATGGGCACATCATCTCTGACATGGAATCACCATTTGTGGGATTGGATTATACAAATTATATTGACCAGAATGGCAAAATTACTGATTCTGAAAAAGGAACATTTCAAGATAATCTGGCATGAAATTATATTTTATATTATTTTGGTTTCGTTTGAAGTAGGGATTTTCGCCTATTTTTCTCATGTGACACATAGCAGTTCATCAGGTTTTTTGATGCTTTTGATCATGGTAGGATTTTTATTTTTAGATCTGTATATAATGTATATTTTTAATAAGATATCGAATTTAAGAGAAAAAGAACGTCAGACAGATCTGATGAATCAGCGGGAACAGATGCAATTGCAGATGTATCATGAACTTCAAAAAATGTATCAGACTACTTGCGAAGCGGCACATGATATCAACCGGCACGTCATTGCATTAAAAACATGGATCTCCGGTGAATCATGTCAAAAAGCTGAACAATATTTATCCGACTTATCTGATACAGTCAAACAATTGCAGCCAAAGATAAGAAATCAGAATGAAATACTGGAAATCATTTTGAATACAGTTGCCTCCACCTGTGAAAGAGAACAAATTAAGCTGGACATGGATATTGAAGATTTTTTTATGAAATTTATTTCGGATATGGATATTACAACAATATTTTCAAATTTGCTTGATAACGCAGTAGATGCGTGTATGGAAATAGAAAATACTCCGAGAACTATAGAGATCGTACTTTGCCAGAAAATGGGGTTGATTGCACTGCGCATTACAAATACATGTGCATATGCAGATATAGAACTTCCGCGGAAAAGTCGCTCAACAAAAAAATCATATGGGAATTGGTTTGTCCAATGTGCAGAAAACCGTAGAAAAATATGAAGGAGTTGTATCCGTAAAAACAAAACGGAAAATATTTCAGGTATCCGTCACCCTGCCAATAGAGAAAATGTAAACATGGGGAATCGGCCAAAAGGTCGATTCTCTTTTTTTGTTGACCATTTGACGTAAAAAATCGACCATTTGGCGTAAACTTATTGCAATTTTAAACCGGTAATGATATACTGCGAAGTGCAAGATGTCTTGAAATCAATGAACAGGAGGGAACTATCACAGTTCGTGCATCAGCAAGCGATGACGGAACAAATTTCAGCGAACCAATTGCCATAAATAACTATGAGGATATTTCCGGTCTGACAGGTCGTTATGTAAAACTTGAAGTGAATATGACGGTTTCCTCGGACGGCAAAACTCCCGAACTTTACGACATTACGGTAATGTCGGAGGACGCTGTAATGCCGGAATTTTCAAACGCAGAACCTATCCTTGAAATCGCTTCAAAGAGCGTAACAAAGGTTAATGTTCCGCTGAATATCCGTGCAGATCTTGCAGACGACTGTCTTAAATCAGATATTTCTATAAAATGGTCATGCGATGATGAGAATGTAAAATTTGCAGATGATTCAGAACTTATGACTTCGGTGATCTGTGCAGAAACGGGCAGCTATGATATTGTTTGTACCGTAAACGACGGTGAAAAAACTGTTCAGAATATGCGCACGATCGTGTGCGAGCCTGCCGACAGCTATGCCGATATCGATCCCGATAAACAGGACGAAACTGCGGCTCCGAAAATAAAGGTCGCATTACCGAAATATGCCGACAGAAACGAAAAAATCAATGCAAAAATTGAAAAGCTGAACGATACTGAAATTTCCTGGTATTCAGTTATTTTTAATGGAAATACTGCGGTGAACGTTGATGACGAGGGTAATTTCACGCTTACGATGCCGAACAGAGACGGAACATATGAGGTCGTTGTAAGAGCCTTTGACTGGGCTGGAAAATCCGACGTTCAGGAGTATAAAATAATCGTTGACAGCATTGTGCCTGCGGTTGAAATTATGCCCTCATCTGATGAAGCTATAATCGGAAGTGAAGCATTTTTCAAGATTAAAGTAACCGGAGAACATAAAATAAAATCAGTTGAATACACGCTGAACGGTGAAAAAATTGATATTCCCGAAAACGGAATCGTACCAATAAATACCGACAAGGAAACAGAATATATCCTTGAAGCAAAGGGCGAAACCATAAAGGGAAAAGTGATTTCAGCATCTGCAAAAATCAATGTGATCGAAGCAGATACCGAAAAACCGGAGGTTAAAATTACTTTCGACAAGAGCAGTTATAACGAAAATGGTACGGCTGTTATTACTGTTAATGCGACTGACAATGTCGGCGTTACAAAGCTTGAAGTGTTTGTAAACGGTGAGGCTGTTACGCTCGATAAGGACGGAAAATTCAAGATAACCGGCTTAAAACACGGCGATTACATCATTACTGCAAACGCTTTTGACGCAGCCGGAAACAAGGGAACTGCATCAAAAACTCTGACTGCAAAGGACGTTACCAAGCCAACTCTTGAACTCAAAGCTGACAAAACAGAAGTCAAAGTCGGTGAAAAAGTCAATATCAGCGTTATTGCTGCCGACAACAACGGAGTTGTCAGCACGGAATTGACTGTTAACAATAAAAAAATTGATTTATTCGCAGATAATACGGCTGTATTTGAACCTGATAAAGAGGGCAAATATGTTGTTAAAGCGACTGCATCCGATCCGTCAGGAAATAAAATTACAAAGCAGCTTACAATTACTGTTGTTCAGCCGGATACGATTGCTCCGACTGTTACGCTTGCTTTTGATAAGGATACTTATTTTGAAGATGACGATATTGTAATCAATGTTTCTGCGACAGATAATGTCGGCGTTACAAAAACTGTTCTTCCCGTTGACGGTAACGAAGTTGAGATTGATAATGACGGAAATTACACTGTTAAAAATGCACAGCTTAAAGATTACGAAATAATCGCAAAAGCTTATGATGCTGAAAATAATGAGGGTACTGTGGTTTCAACTGTTAAAGTAAACGAAGCGAAAGCTCCCGAAATCAATGTGACCTTCGATAAGGATATGTATATCGAGGGTGATTCCCTTGAGGGACTTATTATTGCTCAGGGACAGCGTGAAATAATTACACTTACGGGAAAAGTGAACGGAAAACCTCTGGCAATCGAGGACGGCGTATTCTCGCTTAACGATCTTTCGGCAGGAGATTACACATTTACGTTCACCGCTGAAGATGCAAAGGAATTAAAGTCCACGATTGAAATGAAGATTACTGTTCTTAAAAAAGATGAAGCCGATAGACGCTTAATTGCAAGTATAGACGGTTTTGTTTTGTACAAAACATCGGCTTTATACAAGGTAACGGCGTCGGATGAAATTGATAAATCCACAATTTCTGTAACGTTAAACGGTGAAAAAATCACTCTTGACAAAGATCTCGAATACGAATTCAAGGCTGAAAAGCTTTTTGATAACGAGTTTATTTTAACCGCAAAAACTAAGAATGGTGAAACATTGACTGTAAAAAATAAAGTCCTTGTTTATGAAACCGACAAGCCTACGGTTGACATAAAATTAAGCAAGGATAAGGATATTCAGGAACATGAAGATATTACCGTAACAATTAAAGCCGAAGATATTTCGGGCATTAAGAAAATTCAGTGCCTGTTTGACGGTGTTGAAATGACTCTTGATGAAAACGGTCAGACGGTTATCAAAGATTTTCAGATGAGACCTCATGCACTTGTTGTCAGAGCGTGGGATAATTTCAACAATTGCAGAGGTTATAAAGTTTCATTCTACGTTGTACAGTACGAAGTTTCCGGCGGAAATGGTTCTGTTTCTGTTGGCGGTGAAGATGAAGCTGAAAAGGAATTAATAGCAGATATTTACAATCCCATTAATGAAGATGTAATCACAGCACCTACAGATATTTTCGGACGTGCAGACGATACTGATTTTGAAAAATACAGACTTGAATATCAGTCAGTAGCCGGTGGAGATTACGTTCTTATTTCCGAGGGAACAAGTAAAAAGAATAACGCTTCATTGGGCGAATTTGATCCCACAATGCTCCGCAACGGACTCTATAATATCAGACTTACCGTATGGGGAAAAGTGGTATAAGCATTTCTGATGAGGTACTTATTTCCGTTGAGGGACAGATAAAAATCGGCAATTTCTCTATGGATTTCCAGGATATGGATCTCAGTGTTGCCGGAGCTCCTATAACAGTAATACGAGGTTACGACAGCAGAGACAGGCACGTAAGCGGTGATTTCGGATATGGTTGGAACATTTCAACTTGCGGAGTTACCATTACGAAAAGCTGCGACCTCAGTAAAGACTGGAGAATGACAACAAGCGGTTATAATTACGTATTTTCACCAACAAGACCTCATATTGTATCAGTAAACTGGGGTAATGGCAAAGTTGAGAAATTTGCCATGAAAGCCGAAAGCGGCGGTTTGTCATCACTGAAAACTGCATCATTTACTTTCATGTCAATGGGTGGAAGCAATTCTACGCTCATCCCCTCAACCAATATAAAAACATGGATGTATGAAAATGGATATTTTTTCTATCTAACCGGTGATTGGGATGATATTCCTTTCAATCCGGATATATGGCAGTTAAACAAAGCTGACGGTTCAAAATATCTGCTTAGCTGCACAAATGGCATTTTGGCTTATATGGATGCAAACGGCAATCTTTCGTCAAAAACTGATGCTCTTGGAAATGTGACAAATTACAGCTATGACAAGCGTGGAAATATGCTTGAACTGACAGACGCTGAGGGAAACACCGTTACAAACGCATATAACTCCAAGGGATTTGTTACATCTATCAATGCAATGGGAATTGACATAATGAGCGTAACCTACGATGAGAATGGCAACACTTCGTCTACTGTTGACGCTCTCGGCAACGAAATTAACTACAGCTATGATAGTAAGGGCAATCTGAAATCTGCTACCGATGAAATAGGCACATATATGAATATGACCTATGATAGCCATGGAAATGTTATTACTGCGACAAACGGTGCAGGAACTACTGCTGAATTTACTTATGACGGCGACGGAAATTGTCTCTCCAAAACGCTCACTTATACGTCGGACGGAGTTTCAAAGACTGTTACGGAAAATTACACTTATGATGAAGCAGGAAATCTGGTAAAAATTATTGACAGCGACGGAAATATCACGTCAACCGAGTATAACAGCATGGGAAAAGTTTCTGTTGCTACAGACGAAAAGGGCAGACAGACAAGCTATGATTATGACGATCTTGGTAACCTTGTTAAAATAACTTATGCTGACGGAACTTCCGAATCCTTCACATACGACCGTGAGGGCAACAACCGTACGGCAACGGACAGACTCGGCAGAACAGTGACTATGAAGTATGACAAGGTTGGAAATCTTCTCGCTAAGACATATCCAAACGGAGCTGTTGTTTCATACGCTTACGATGCTAATTACAATCTTGTTTCAGAAACAAGCACAAGCGGTGGAACAACTAAGTACGAGTATGATAAAATCGGCAGAAATACTGCAATTATCGACGCTCTCGGAAACCGCACTGAATTTGCCTACAACAGTCATTCTCAGCTTGAAAGCATGACCGATGCAAAGGGAAATGTTCACATTTACATTTATGACGACAACGGAAACCGTATCAAAACAACATATCCTGACGGTTCGAGTGTATCCTCTGCATATGATGCAAGAGGACGTGTGATAAGTCAGAAAGATCAGCACGGATATACAACCGCATATACTTATGACGGCGGTGACAGGCTTACAAGCGTTACCGATGCTCTCGGCAATGTTACAAACTACACATATGATGAAGTCGGAAATCTCATCATGGTAACAGACGCTAAGGGTAATTCAACTTATTACACATACGATGATTTCGGCAGAGTTATCAGAACTACAAACGCTCTCGGAAAAACTGCTGAAGTAACTTACGACATCAGCGGAAACGTACTCACATCGACTGATTTTGCAGGAAAACTCACATCTTATACTTATGATGAATTTGACAGAATTTCAAGCAAAACGACAGTTGACGGAACAATTACTTATTCCTATACTGTTGACGGAAAGCTCTCGTCTGTAAAGGATTCCACAGGCACAACAAAGTACACATATGACAGCATGGACGGACTCAAAAAAGTTGTATATCCCAACGGCGAATATGTCGAGTACAGCTATGACGATTCGTGCAGACTGACAAATGTCAAGACAGCTTACGGAACTACAAAATATGAATGGGACAAGCTCGATCGTCTTGTCAGAGTTGTTGACAGAAACGGCTATGCTACGGTCTACGAATACGACAAAAATGGCAACAGGTCAGCGGTAAGATATGCAAACGGAATTGTCATATCTTACAAATATGACGAGGTAAACCGACTTATCAGCGAAAAAGCACTTGACAAACAGGGCGGACTTGTGGCACAATATGAGTATACCCTTGGAGCAGCCGGAGAACGCACAAAAGTCAAGGAGCTTGACCGCACGGTAGAGTACACCTATGATGAACTTTACAGACTGACAGGCGAAACGCTTGTAGCGACTGAGGACGGACAGATAACGGTTTATAACCTTGAAGTTGCTGATTACAATACGTACTTTGTTGGCGATAATGCTGTTCTTGTTCATAATTATAAAACTACTGGAAATGAAAATGTAGATAAATTAATAGAAGATTTGCCGGAATCAACAACAAGCAAAGGCTGGGCAAGAAATTTTGATTCTTCCGGAGGATATTCACAAACATTGGCTGATTTTAATTCGTTAGAATTAACAGATGTTCATGAAATAAAAACTAATTTTGGTGATGGTCTAATGGGAATTTTGGATGGTATCATTAAAGTTATTGCAAGACCAGGAAGTAAAACTGGTGGTTCAACTTTAGAATTTGATTTTTCAAAAAGCAAACATATAAAAATCAGGTATTAATTTTCAAGATTTAATCTCTATCCCATCAATTATAAACAATTGACGGATAGTATGTTCTATGAAAGGAAAAATAATGGAAAAATGGAAAAAAGTGATAAATGATTGCTTTGGAGGAAAAAGATGTGAAACTTTATTAACTATTAGTGAAAATGATGGTCTACAAATTGAACTAAGTAATTCAGAAAAAAAGTTAAAAATAGTGTTTGGGAATGCACAAGCAATTCGTTTTTTAGATGAAAGATTAGTTCAAAATTTTTTATATGATAGCATAACTATTGATGAAAATGATAATACTTCATTTGATGGTATAATGTATGAAATAACAAACGGAGAATTTAATAATTTTATTGATAAAATTAGCTATGGTATGTCTAAAGAATTGGCAATGAAACATTACATAATTATAACTCAAAATTATAATATAGAGATATTAACACAATGGAAACCAGATATTATTTGTGAATAGTTGAAAATTAATCAAAATGTAAAAAGTGATGGTTGTATATGTTCATGAAACAGACTAAATTCTGCATTTGCACACTTCATGTGGAGAAATTGACACAACAACCAATCACCCATTCTATGTTATTGATAAAGGCTGGGTAGCTGCTGGAGACCTTTCTATTGGTGATGAGGTTTATCTCATTGACGGTTCAACAGCGTATGTAATAGGTGCAGAACTTGAAAAGCTTGATGAGCCTATAAAGGTATACAACCTTGAAGTTGCTGATTTCAATACCTACTTTGTTGGTGATGTGCCTGTCTTGGTGCATAACTATAAAGATAATAATGACTTTGAATATCCAAATAATGTGAAATCTGGTGCCGGAGTAACGGGCGACTTTACACGAGAAGGCTATAATTACAGAATTGATACAAATAAAGTTGCACCAGGGGAAGGTGGATTTCATATACATATATACAGAAATGGTATTGAAGTAGCGAAGGTTAATGGAAAAGGCGGATGGGTAAAAAATCATAAAGGAAAAACATTACTTAAGCCGTCTGAAATAAAAAAAGATGTAAGGAATCAATTGAATGCATTAATTAAATTTGTTCAAAAGCATTTATAATTTTTGAGGTGTTTTATGATGGTAGCTATTGATTATTACTATCAAGGAGTTGAAGCATTTAATCAAGGGAACTATAATACAGCTCTTAAACTTTTATTAATCTCTGATGAATTAGAGCCTCATTTTAAAACTTGTCATATTATATTTAAATGTTATATGTCTATTTCAAAAATGAAAGAGGCTCGAATTTTTATAGAAAAATCGTATAAACTTAATCCAAAAAATGATAAGGTGGCTTTTGAATATGCTGACTTATTGTTAAAACTTAATGAAAAGGAGCTCGCTATAGAATTATTGAAGGATATTATACAAAGAAATCCTTCATATAAATCTGCGATAAAGTTACTAAATGAGCAAACTTGATAAGTTATATCGAATAAGTTGATAATTCATTGAGTGAAGTTATGGAGGAGTAATGAAAAGTTTTATAAAATGGATCAATGATACATTTGCAACTGATTTACCTAATGATTATAGATAACCTTATAAAATCAATGGGAAGTGCAAGTTTTGATGATATAAGATCAGCAATACGGCTTACATTGAGAGGAATCGGAAAACAGGTTCTAGGGGGAATTTTAATATATGAGTGAATTAACTGATTTCGAACTACTGTTTGATGCAGCAAAAAATGGATTTCAAGCATTATTTAAAGAACATAATGAAAAATTCTATTACTGCACTTTGATATTGTCAGAAGGGGGAACTCCTTTTATTTCTGCTTTTTCAGAAGAATCTCTCAAAGTAGCAACACAAAATAATGCTAAGAAGTACTCACCTGAAACACTAAAATGGTCATATGCTGATTCACCTTACTGCGGATATGGATTTGAAGAATATTTTTTATTGCTTGATAAAGTTTTTTCTGAGAGAATAAATAATACTACATCAGATGCAGAATACGACGAGGTGATAAATTATTGGCTGTCTCTTATGGAAAAGGTAATGGAAGCACTTGATAAAAAAAATATATTTGGTGAAGGAAAAAAAGAGACAATATGATAATTAACGTAGAAATAATGCCACCAGATAAAACTAATATCGAAAGGGCCTCACGTCTTAACACAAAAACCACTTATTTAAAATGGTATAACGATAATTTTTCTGAAACAGAAGATACTATCCCAAATGACTTTATTGAAAAAATCTCAAAAATGTCAAGATGGGAAATTGCAGTAGCAATTAATAAAATGACAGTTGCTGAAGTTGAAGCTGTTTCAAAATATCTTCGAAAAAATCAAGAAAATAAGTAGTTATATTTTTACTATATTAATTATGAAACTAAATCTATACAACTACATATCATCATTTCTATGTTATTGATAAAGGTTGGATAGTAGCAGGAGACCTTGTCAATGGTGACGAAATACTCACACTTGACGGTTCAGTTGCTATTATTACAGGTTCGGAAATTGAGATCAAATGATTGAAGCTGATAATAAAGCAAAAGGAAATGTAAATGTTTTTGTGAAAATCTGGAATTTTGTTGGAGATTTATTAAAGAAAAATCCACAAATGCTTTATACTGAGTTCTGGAGGAAATAATGATTGACGAGCAATATTTAATAGAACTTCTCTCCGAACGGACTAAGATTATCAATTATGTTTTAGATAATTACAGTGTTCTTAAATCAAACCT
This sequence comes from uncultured Ruminococcus sp., assembly GCA_900545125.1. Taxonomy (GTDB): domain Bacteria; phylum Bacillota; class Clostridia; order Oscillospirales; family Ruminococcaceae; genus Ruminococcus. The sequence continues at coordinate 59 of UQXS01000011.1, read as the reverse complement.
GATTCCGCAAAACTCAAACTGATTTAGCGACTCTGAGGAAGGTGCGGCTCTGCGAAAAA